>NZ_BAXD01000029.1:0-39107 GCF_001310395.1 Halolactibacillus sp. JCM 19043 | reverse complement strand
AATTCACTCTAATATTATATCATAAGTAAGATAAACAATAAAGAAAAAAGAGTAAAATAAGGATAAAAATTCATCCTTATTTTACTCTAATAAAACGCCGCTGGCGCAACGTTTTGTATTGCTTTTGGTTGGTCTATCTGTAAACCTTCTAGTAACCATCTCACTCGCGTTGACTAATATCACGAACCTCACGGTTCGATCGCGGCCACTGAATTTTACCTTTTTCAATGCGTTTATACAATAACATAAATCCATCACCATCCCAGAATAGCGCTTTGTATTTATTGCGACTACCTCCACAGAAAAGAAAGATACAGTTATCAAATACATTTAGATTAAACTGACCTTGTATAATGCCGCAAGGCCATCAATTGATTTACGCATGTCAGTTTTACCGCAGACAAGATAAATATGATCAACTTTTGTGTAATCAACGATCATTCACTCAACCCCTTTAGCAGGTATACAGAATGTATTTATCAATACCATTATATACACGGTAAGTTGTTGATTCTTTCGTTACTTGAAAAGCAACGGTTGATTTCGTTTGTGTTTTTTGGTTGTGCATTTGATACTGCGATTCATTCTTTAAAGAGACTGGCACAATATCCTGTTTATCGGACATAAAATAATCCTCCATTCAATATGGGTATATACCCGTTCAATTGGCGCTTACCTTTAATCCAGTGTGAACGAAGAGGGTAGCTTTTTTATTTAATATGTATTCAAATATCCTCATTTCTTAACCGCTTAAGCGTGTGTTACTTATTGTTAAAAAAGGATGATAGTGGCGATGGTGATCGCTCGTCTATTTACTGTTGCTTACCTTATACCTATGTTAAAATAAAACAAAGGTGATAAAATAAAAAAGTATATAAGGGTGAAATCGATGATTAATACAGATGATGTGATTCGTAAAATCATGCATCAAGCGCAATTAGCGTTAAATGAAACAAACCAAAAGAAAAAAGAAGCCTATCTCTACTCCATTCAAACACTGGCTGAACTAGCCAATGATGGCGACAGTGGAAATGATCAAGCAAATAACCCACCACAACCATCAATGAATCAGACACCAAATGTCACGAAATCACAAGCGGAGGCATTAGAATTACAGAAGATGATGGGAGATATGTATCAACCGAATACCTCGCCAGCTGTTCAGTCAGATGAAGAGGATCAGTTTGAACAAGGTAGCGGTTCGTTACTAGACTTTTAATTAAAGCGTGAAGCGTTGATAAAAGTTGAGGCCGTCACAATATAGAAATAAACCCACCAATACGTCTGGTCGAGTCGGAAATAGTCCGATCGTAGACTAAAATATTGGTGGGTTCTTTTTATTGTCACAGATTAACGAATAGGATACTCGTAATTAATCTCTTCATCAAATGTAATGTAATCAAGGTAAATCGTTAATAATAAGTAGCGCATGTCCGTTTCAACATCACTTAAAATGATATGATCACGTCCTGCGGCTTCAACAACACCTTTAAATACTTTCGCATTCCAACGGTCGTTATTTTCAAATGTCATATAGACAGTTGCCACTTTCCCGCGGTTTAATCTTAAAATGTTTTCTATATAAGATTCTTCAATTCTTAATTGCCCATCAGGTTGAGGCCACTGAGGGAACGTTGGCCAAGATGGTTGCTGTGGTGTTGGTTGTGGCCATGGCCAAGGTTGTGGTTGAGACCAAGATTGTGGTTGCGGCTGAGATTGCCACCCGCCACCTGGCCACTGACCACTAGGCATTTGAGGGTCTTGCCACGGAGCTGGTTGAAACGGCATCGGTTGTTTCATTCCGGGCATAAATGGATGAGGCATTTGTTGACGCATTTCTTCAGACATACATAAAACACTCCTTTTAATTTAATTAAACACGCGGACAAACACTTGCGAGTGGCGCAAAGAAACAATGTGACTTATACCTTCCGGTATTCCACTGACCATACCACTGAGCAGGACAATCACCTTCAGGCATAAAAAACCAGAGTGACCTGTCAGCAGGATGGAAGCGTTCGCCTTTAATCACGCGTCTAGCGAGATCTTTATCTTGTTCTCTCGCGCGTTGATAAAAGTAGCCTTTTTGAGTGGCTTCAAATCCACCAGGCGATTGATAGACCATATCGCGAATCGAGCGTAGTTGCCTAAAGTCTAAACAGTCACTAATGACACGATTAACCCCTGTATTACCTACCATCAACATGCCTAATTTACCGTCCCCCTCTGCTTCGGCACGCATTAAACGAGCCAGTAAATTCACATCTTCTTCTGTATGATTGACAACAGCCATTTGTTCACCTCACTTTAGTCATGTGTCATTATTTATCTATATGCGAGGAGGAATAAAAGATGTCTGTCTTATTAAAAAAAGGCTATAGAAATCCTATGTCATGTTTAAACTGATTGCTTTTTTGAGTAAGATCGAGTGAAATTGTGAACATTATTTTACGTAAATAAAAAGAATTTTAAGAAATAAGCCGAAACACTTTAAAATGTAACAAAAAAGGCGTATTATATATAACAGAATACGAGTTGGAGGGAATACACATGAGCAACTTATTTGATACATTACAAGATCAATTGGCAGGCAGTGCTAAGAAAATCGTCTTTCCTGAGGGTTCTGATGATCGAATTCTAGAAGCAGCAAGTAAATTAGCAGCGGAAGGAATTATCACACCTGTATTAGTAGGTAAACGCGAAGAACTAGAACAGCAAGCGGCGGATTTAAACTCAACATTAAACAATGTAGAAGTCGTTAATCCTGAAGATTATGCCGACTTTGATGCAATGGTCGACAGCTTTGTAGAACGTCGTAAAGGTAAAGCCACAGTTGAACAAGCACGTGAGATGTTAAAAGACGAAAATTACTTCGGTACGATGCTCGTTTATATGGGTAAAGCAGACGGTCTAGTTAGTGGAGCGGCTCACTCAACAGCAGATACGGTACGTCCCGCACTACAAATCATTAAAACAAAACCAGGTATTAAAAAAACATCGGGTGTATTTGTCATGGTACGTGAAGAAGAAAAGTATGTCTTCGCCGATTGTGCCATCAACATTGCGCCTAATAGTCAAGATTTAGCTGAAATTGCGATTGCTTCAGCTGAAACAGCTGAACTCTTTGATATTGACCACGTGTGGCCATGTTAAGTTTTTCAACAAAAGGCTCAGCAAAATCAGAAGAAACAGACAAAGTATCAGAAGCTGTAAAAATCGCAAAAGACTTAGCACCGAACCTTGTCTTAGACGGGGAATTCCAATTTGATGCAGCGTTTGTACCAAGTGTTGCTCAGAAAAAAGCACCGGATTCAGAAATCCAAGGTGATGCTAACGTGTTTGTCTTCCCTAGCTTAGAGGCAGGAAATATTGGTTACAAGATTGCTCAGCGTCTCGGTAACTACGATGCCGTTGGTCCAATCTTGCAAGGGTTAAATGCACCGGTAAATGACTTATCACGTGGCTGTAACGCAGATGACGTGTATAAGCTGGCGATTATTACGGCCGCTCAAGCTTTATAAAAATACTTGGGGTAAAGTTGGCTACTTTACTTCCCATTTGATGAATTTCTCTTGAAAGATAGAAAAAATAACACACACAAAAAGCACTGGGACTAAAATAACGGTCCCAGTGCTTTTTTGTTGCGGTCAATCATTTGTTGTTCGCGCTTAGCGAAAATCATTTGTTCTTCTTCTGTTAATGGCTCTTCCTTGATGGAAAAATGTTCGCTCAGTACCGTTTTGATCCGTGTGACTAACTGATTAGTATCGAGTGTTTGTCCAACAAGAGTTGTGAGTGATTCCATCGTATCTGGGTCAACTTCAGGATACGTGAAACGTGTATCTTCGCCTTGTTTGGCTAGCTTGTAAAACTGTTGAATCAGTTTGGCTCGTTGTTGGTTGTCAGCTGTTAAGGCTAAATAGATTTGTACACTGAGTCCGTTTTTAACTCGGCGCTGTGAAATGCCGGCGAATTTTTTGCCGCCAATACTTAAGTCATAGTCACCGGGACAATACGACCCAACGACTTCGAAGGCGTCAATGTTATCAGTCCACGGTTTAAGTAATTCCCTGACAAAAGCGACCATTTTTTCATAACCTTCATTAATCGACGTTGTCTTGGCTTCAGGTAAGATAAGTGAAAGACTTAGCACGCCGTCATCGGCAACAACAGCTAAGCCACCGGAGTTTCTAACGACGACATTGTAGCCATGTTTGTTTAAAAAGGCTACCCCATCCGTTAGATAAGGAAGCTTCGTATCCGCAATACCTAAAATAACATACGGATGATGACGCCATAACCTAATGACGGGTTGTGAGTGATCAATCGTTTCGATCAGCGTATCATCAATCGCGAAAGATTGATAAGGTTTGATATTTTTTTGTGTGTCATCAAGAAACCGCACGGTTTCTGATGGAATAATCGTTGTCCAATGTTTCATTTAATCACCTCTAAATTCATCTGTTTCATTATACGAAAAAATAACAAAATAAGCGACTCGTTCGCTTTGTTTTCGCGTGAAAAGGTTTGGATATGCTATAATGAAGGAATATATCCCATTCGTTTTCAACAGAATGAAACAGATAACGTTAAAAACGTGTATAGTATAACTAGACGGACATCCTTAATGATTCATCGCTCAACACATACGTATAGTAAGGGAGGCAATAAAGATGAGTTATCGCTGTGAACAACTCACGGAAGAAAAAGTGTTCAAAGACCCGGTGCATCGTTATATCCATGTCAGATATAAAGTCATTTGGGACTTGATCGGAACGAAAGAATTTCAGCGCCTGCGCCGGATTAAACAACTTGGGACGAGTTACTTAACCTTCCACGGAGCCGAACATTCGCGGTTTAATCATTCGCTTGGCGTTTATGAACTTGTTCGCCGAATTACTGAAAATTTTACCGGAAGAGACGCTTGGAGTGAAGACCAACGCCTGCTGGCGCTCGCCGCAAGTTTGCTTCACGATTTAGGACACGGGCCTTTTTCGCATTCATTTGAAAAAGTGTTTGATTTAGATCATGAAAACTATACCAAAGCGATTATTTTAGGTGACACCGAAGTAAATGCGATTTTACGTAAGGTAGCCGATACTTTCCCGGAGGAAGTCGCTGCGGTCATAAACAAAAGCCATGAGGACCAATTAGTCGTCAGTTTAATTTCAAGCCAGATTGATGCGGATAGAATGGACTATCTGCTTCGGGACGCTTATTTCACAGGGGTTAGTTACGGTCAGTTTGACTTAGAACGCTTGCTGAGAGTCATGCGACCGAAAAAAGAACAAGTCGTTATTAAACAAACCGGAATGCATGCGGTCGAAGACTATATTTTAAGTCGCTATCAAATGCACTGGCAAGTGTATTTTCACCCAGTAAGTCGTTCGGCAGAAGTGATTTTATCACGTATACTCCATCGGGTGAAAGAGCTGTACCAAAGCGGGTATCACTTTAAACAAACACCAGATCATTTCTTATCATTTTTTAAAGGAGATGTCACTCTTACGGACTATGTTCAATTAGACGAAACGATTGTCATGTTCTATTTTCAGCAATGGATGGAAGAAACGGATTTTATCTTAAGCGATTTATGTGACCGGTTTGTGAACCGACGGTTATTTAAATTCGTTTCTCATCACATCGATTTTGATGCGAAAGATTGGCAAATGCTCTATGGTGCCTTCGAGTCCGTTGGACTCGATCCAACGTATTACTTAGTTGAAGACTCGACATCTGATTTACCCTATGATTTTTATCGGCCAGGAGAATCGAATGAACGCGTCCCGATTTATCTGTTGACACCGGATGACGAACTTATTGAGCTCTCACGTTTGTCAACGATTGTTGATGCCATCTCGGGTAAGACGCGTTCGGATCATAAACTGTTTTATCCTAGAGATATGATTGAGCGCTTACCTGATTCTGAAGCAAAAAATCAGATTATCTCGCTACTAAAAATGACAGGACGCACAGGCAAAAATATCATTTAACTTCTGTTGTCTGATCATAAGAAAAAAACAGCACCAAGTGAGAAAGCTTCACTTGGTGCTGTTTTATATACTATCTAAAGTGATGTGACTTATTTATATCCTGGAGATTTATAAGCGTTATCAAAGTAATGACTAAATTCACTATCTTCTTGGTACAGTTTGTGCCACTTTTTCGTTGGTGCTAAAATGTGTTCATCAATCATTGGGTTGACTAAACTAAGAGCTTTGGTGTCGATGATTTCAACAATGCGCTTATGTTGTTTGAGTGCGTTCTCAAAACTAAATTCAATCTCAGACAGTAAACGAATCCGATTATAGTGCGTGCTAAGACGAGTAATGGCGCCCCAAACGTGTTCTTTTTTAACTCCTTTAAAGATTAAAAAGTGGAACTCTTTATCAAGTTCATGGAATTCTTGTTCGGTTCCTTGTTGTTTAAACAATTGTTCTTGGCGCATGAGACTAATCTTTAACTCAGTTAAAATATCTTCAGGAAAATCCTCGCAAGCAAGCTTTAGTAATTCCCGCTCTAATGTCGCTCGAGTAAAGACTGCTTCTTCAACGAGTTGCGGCTGAATCTTTGACACGTACGTGCCTACTTGTGGTGTGACTTCAACTAAATATTCTTCTTTTAATTTAGCAATGACTTCACGAATCGGTGTGCGGGAGATGCCTAACTGTTCAGCAATCTCGATTTCACTGATTGGTTGTCCAGGTTCTAATTCTAATGTCATAATCGCCTGTTTGACCGTGCGGTAAGCAAAGTCACGGTTATTTTCGCCTGAATGGCGTTCTAATATCGTCATCATCCTACTCGTCCTCTTTTCTATAAACTAGTATACGTTGTATTGGTGCTTATTGGTTTCAACCGTAATACTAGTATTCTATGTGGTTTTCCCTAATTAATCAACCCTTATCATTAGTTTCTATATACAATTAAAGAAAAGTCAGTTTTAAAAAATGATAGACAGTTAAGGGGATTTGTGAACAAAAAAGTAAAAAGTAAAGTATTTTTTAAAAAATTTAAAAAAAGACTAGTCAAAACGATTCCAGGATGCTAGTATACTAGTACATAAGGAAACGTTTTCAAAAAAACACCGAGAAAAAGGAGAGTTCACTATGAAGATGGATAACGATCAGCAACGCATTGTCGCCGAGGGGAAAGCAAAACAAATAGCAAAACAAGAAGGTAAGTATCGCCGAGCGAAAATTTGGCAGATGGGCTTCTTTGCCGCTAATAATACGGCGACAAATATTTTTATGTTTCTGATGATGAATGTCGCTTACTTTGCGACAGGCCCGATTGGTCTTGGGACGGTGGTTGTTTCAACGCTTATTACCGGTTCGCGTATTTTTGATGGAGTTACTGATCCAATTATTGGTTTGTGGATTGATAAGACAGACGGAAAGTTCGGTAAGTTTAGACCTTTCATGTTAATGGGATACTTAACGATGACCGTCGCTGTTTTGTTGATGTTCTTTACGAATCAACACGCACCAGAAAGTATGCGTCTGATTTATTTTGTATTACTTTATATGATTTATATTATCGGTTATACATTCCAAACAGCTGTCACAAAATCAGGGCAATCGGTTATTACAACGGATCCTGCTCAACGGCCATTATTCTCTACTTTTGATATTACGTTAACATCTATATTATTTGCTGCGGCGCCTATCTATTTATCAAGTTATCTAGTACCAAAATACGGTGGCTTTACGGCAAATACAGAGGCATTATTCCATGAGTTTTCTCTAACATTTATTGCTATTTCAGGTGTGTTGACATTACTTGCCGTGATCGGTATTTGGTCAAGTGATATCAGTGAAAACTTCGGTACCGGTAAAGCTGTTAAAATTACCTTTAAAGATATGGTAACCATTCTTAAAGGAAATCGTGCCTTACAAATGCTGATTGTTGCTGCGTCAACGGATAAACTTGGTCAACAAGTGGCAACGAACTCGATTGTTATGGTTGTGATCTTCGGTATTATTATTGGTGACTTCTCACTTTACGGAACACTAGCGGGGATTATGATGATTCCAAATATCATTCTTGTCCTCTTCGGTACGGGTTTTGCTTCTAAGTTTGGTACGAAAAAAGGTTACATTGTTTCGACGTGGCTTTCTATGATAGCGTTTACGTCGATGTTCTTACTATTATGGTTAGGTGAGCCAACAGCAATTCGTATGGGCAACTGGAACTTTATGACGATTGCGTTTTTAATTGCTTATGTCTTTGGAACAGGAGTAAGAACACTTTCAGGTGGGCTCGTTATCCCGATGATTCCAGATGTGACCGATTACGAAACGTATTTAACGGGTCGCTATGCACCGGGTGTTATGGGAACAATTTTCTCATTTGTTGATAAGATGATTTCATCACTTGCTCAAACATTAATTGGTGTCTTACTTGCGATGATTGGTTTCCGAGAAGTCTTCCCAGATGTAGACACGCCTTATACAGACAGTCTTTTCTGGGTAGGGACTTTCCTTTTCATTGGGACGTTAATGATTGCGTGGATTATTTCACTTGTTGCCATGAAGTTTTATCCGCTATCTAAAGAGAAAATGCAAGAAGTTCAAACGGAATTACAAAGACGCCGTGAAGAAAACTTATCAGAGAGCTGATACAGTCTCTATAATAATACATGAAAGCATGATGACGACGGTTATCATGCTTTCATTTTTTGCTTATTATCAAAGATACGTGGTTGAATTTACTTGCCTGACAGTCTTATTGATTGGGTGCATGGATATAGTTAAAACCAGCTTTTTCTCATAGAAAGCGTGAAAAGTATGGTGGAACAACCGGAAAAAAGACGGACTATCAGTCAAGTTTTTAAAAAATAATGAAAAAGGGGTTGTGTAATCTTTTATTGCATGCTAGTATACAAGTATAAACAGTAAGCGTTTTCTTATGTATAGATAAAAAGAGATAAATATTGTAACCGAAATTTAAGGAGGACAACAATATGGATGATCAAAACAAACGCCTCATCAGCGCGGCCGAACAAAGACAAACGGCTACGGAAGAGGGAGACTATCGCCGGGCAAAAGTATGGCAAATGGCTTTCTTTTCAACAAACAACACCGCGACAAATATTTTTATGTTCCTTATGATGAACGTAGCGTATTACGCTTCGGGTGTTGTTGGACTTGGAACAGTCATTGTATCAACGGTAATTTCGGGTAGCCGCGTATTTGACGGGATTACGGATCCGATAATTGGTTTGTGGATTGATAAGACGAACGGAAAGTTCGGGAAATTTCGACCGTTCATTTTAGGTGGTTATCTCTTAATGAGTACAACAACCGCGCTATTATTCTTTACTAATCACTTAGTGCCAGAAATGTTTAAATTACCGTACTTCATCGTGTTATATGTGTTGTACATTGTGGGGTACACGTTCCAAACGGCTGTCACAAAGTCAGGTCAATCCGTTATTACGACCGACCCAAGTCAGCGTCCACTGTTTTCAACGTTTGATATTAGTTTAACGTCTATTCTGTTTGCGGCCGTACCGATGTATTTATCGAATTATTTAGCGCCAAAGTACGGCAGCTTAAATTCAAGTGCTTTGTTCGCTGAATTTACGATAACGGCGATTATTGTAACCGGTATCTTAAGCGCCATGGCGATTGCTGGTATTTGGTCAAGTGACGTGAGTGAAAACTTCGGAACCGGTAAAGCAGTGAAGATCACGATCAAAGATATGGTCACAATTATTAAAGGCAATCGTCCGTTACAAATGTTAATCTTAGCTGCTTCAACGGAAAAATTAGGCATGCAAATTGCGATGAATTCCATCGTCATGGTGGTTCTGTTTGGTGTCATTATTGGGGACTTTAGTCTTTACGGCACGCTTGCTGGCGTGATGCTCATACCGAATATTTTAATAGCCGTCTACGGGACGCGTTACGCGAGTAAAGTCGGCACACGTAAAGGATTTATTGTCGTCACTCAACTCGCGATTCTCACCTTCCTTGGTATGTTCCTCATGCTATGGCTTGGTGATCCAACGACGATTCGCTTAGGGAGTTGGAACTTCTTAACGGTTAGTTTCATTCTCTTTTATGTGGTGGGTAATGGTCTGAGAACGCTCTCTGGGGGTCTTGTCATTCCGATGATTCCTGATGTCACGGACTATGAAACCCATAAAACCGGTCGCTACGCACCTGGGGTCATGGGAACCATCTTCTCATTCGTTGACAAAATGGTGTCGTCTCTTGCGCAAACAGTGATTGGTTTAACACTCGCTTACGTTGGGTTTAGTGAAGTGTTCCCAGATGTGAACACAACATATACACCCGGCCTATTCTGGGCAGGGATGTTTCTATTCGTTGGCGTACTCGTTTTTGCTTGGATTGTGGCATTAACGGCGATGAAGTTTTATCCTCTCACAAAAGAGAAGATGGCAGACATTCAAGAAGATCTAAAAATGCGTCGCCGTAAAGAGCGGGCGGATGCGAAAAAAGCATCAGAAGATGTCGCTATGTAATAAGTAGACATGTGATTAATAGATGTAGTAGAAATAACAGGTAAAACAAATAGAAAAGATGAAAATAAAGGAGTCGATTCGTTTGGGTAAATATGTTGATTTAACAAAAAAACCGTATCAATTAGATGATAGTCAAATCAAATGGGTAGAAGAAACGATTAAAGGTATGTCTGATCGTGAGAAAGTTGGACAGTTATTTACCAACCTGTTCTTCTTTGGTGAAGATAAATTCAGTGGGAATGACCTTACTAACAAAGAAATTTTAGAAAAGTATCATATTGGCGGCGCACGTTATATGGGGGCAGAGTCCGAAACGGTGCAAGACTTACTCAATGAACTTCAAAGTCATTCGAAAATCCCCTTACTCGTTGCGGCAAACTGTGATGCCGGTGGTAACGGGGCGTGTAAACATGGGACTTATATCGCCTCAGGAGCACAAGCGGAAGCTGCGCTTGACACGTCCGTTGCTTATAATGCTGGATACGTCTCAGGACGAGAAGCAACTGCACTTGGTGTGAATGTTAACTTTGATCCATGTGTCGATATTTTAAAAAACTGGCGTAATACGATTGTGAATACCCGTGCCTACGGCACGAACGCAAGTGACGTGATTAAATATACGGATGCGTACTTAAAAGGCTTAACGCAGTCAGAGATTATCCAATGTATTAAACACTGGCCTGGTGACGGGACAGAAGAACGTGATCAACACCTTGTCTTAGGCGTTAATGAATTATCCGTTGATGAATGGGAAGATTCATTTGGCCGGGTTTATCGCCACCATATTAATGAGGGCGTTGAAATGATTATGGCCGGACATATTGCCTTACCGGCCTATCAAAAAGCACTTAACCCAGACTTAAAAGATGAAGATATTTTACCAGCCACACTAGCAGAAGAACTCACGCAAGAGTTATTGAAGGAAAAATTAGACTTCAACGGGATGGTTATTACGGATGCGTCACATATGCTCGGTATGACAGCGGCTATGCGCCGTGAAGACTACGTACCACGTGCGATTCAAGCTGGTTGTGATATGTTTTTATTCTTCAATAACTTAGAAGAAGATTTTAACTTTATGTTACAAGGTTATCAAAAAGGTGTGATTACTGAAGACCGTATGACAGACGCCCTGCGCCGGATATTAGGCTTAAAAGCAAAACTCAACTTACATGTGAAACAACAAGAGGGCACATTGTTAAAAGATAAAGAAGCGCTCTCGGTTGTCGGTTCAGAAGAACACCTCAAAATGCGTAAAGATGCAGCAGATAAAGGAATTACGCTCGTCAAAGATACGCAAGGGAACTTACCAATTAGTCCAGCAACTCATAAACGTGTCCGTCTCTATTTATTAGAAGGTGAAAAAGGCGGGCTCCAGTCAACCGGCACTAACGCTGGTGACGTTGTGAAAGCGGAATTAGAAAAACGTGGCTATGAAGTGACCATCAATGACGGTACCACACGTGTGAAAGGTGAAACGCTTAAATATCGCGAGGAAGTCGATTTGGCGCTCGTAATTGCGAACGTGATTGGCTACGGTGCGCAAAACAACTACCGCATCCAGTGGAAGACAGCGATGTCAAATGAAGTCCCTTGGTATGTCTATGAAGTACCAACCGTCTTTGCTTCGCTTAATTTTACGACCCACTTACATGATGCGACGATGGTGAAAACCTTCATTAATGCGTACCATGAAAATGAAGAGAATATCACACAACTGATTGATAAGTTAGAAGGGAAATCAACCTTTAAAGGTCAGCCTAACAATAATGTCTGGGCAAATAAATGGCAAGCGAAGCTATAACAGGCCAGTAAATAAAGAGGTAAGTGCTGGGGGATTTTTAAAATCTGCTAAATGCATAAAATCTTTAGTTTTTTAAGAAAAGAGTGAAGCAAACCTATTGAAAACGTTTTTCGTGTATGCTAGTATACAAGTGTGATCAATAAACATAACGAAACTCAATAAATTCCAGTGAAGAGAGGTCAAACAAATGGTCTTAACAAAACATGAAACATTGAAACAAATGCATGATGCGTATCTTGTTGCTGTCGTTCGTGGCAAGTCCGCAGATGACGCCATCGCGATCGGTAAGAAAGTCTATGAAGGCGGGATTAAGTCACTTGAAATTACTTTTTCAACACCAGGTGCTGAACGTGCGATTGAAGCCTTAAGTGCTCTTGGTGTTGAAGATATGATCGTCGGTGCCGGAACGGTCCTTGATGGTGAGACAGCGCGGATTGCGATTTTACACGGTGCGAAGTATGTGGTAAGCCCACACTTCAATAAAGATATCGCGACGGTATGTAATCGCTACAGCATTCCTTATTTACCAGGTTGTGGTTCAATTACCGAAGTGATGAGTGCGCTAGAATCAGGTGTCGACGTTGTCAAGCTCTTCCCTGGATCATTGCTTGGACCTGGCTTCATTAAAGACGTGAAAGGGCCAATCCCACACGCAGAGATGATGCCATCAGGTGGTGTTTCGATTGATAACTTACACGAATGGGTCGGAAAAGGAGCTTATGCGGTTGGCATCGGGAGTGCGCTCACGAAAGATGTCTCAGGCGGAAACTATGACAGTGTGGCTGAAGTTGCTAGTCAATTTGTCGCGCGTTTAAATGAAGTAAGGTAACAAATTAAATACACTACAAGCAAGTAAGAATAGATCGAGCTAAGTAGAAAGGGTGAGACCGATGGCGTTTATCCATGACGACTTTATGTTAAAGAATGACACTGCAAAACGTTTATATCACGAGTTTGCGAAAGATTTACCGATTATCGATTATCACTGCCACTTACCTCCAGCGGAGATTGCAGAAGATAAACAATTTAAAAATATTACCGAACTTTGGCTAGCAGGTGACCACTATAAGTGGCGCGCCTTACGTGCCAGTGGCATCGATGAGTATTATATTACCGGTGCGGCAACGGATAAAGAAAAGTTTTTAAAATGGGCAGAGGTTGTACCGCAAACGCTCGGTAACCCGCTGTACCACTGGACACATTTAGAACTTAAGAAATATTTTGGAATAGAAGACTTATTGGGGCCTGACACCGCCGAAGCGATTTGGGAACAAGCCAATGCCTTACTGAGTCAACCCGACTACAGTGCGCAGAACTTAATCAAACGCTCAAACGTTGTCCTCATTAATACGACGGATGATCCAACTGATGATCTTAGGTTTCATAAACAGCTACAAACAGAAGGGTTCGACGTCAAGGTGCTGCCAACCTTCCGTCCGGATAAAGGGGTAGAAATTAATAAACCTACCTTCCTTCCGTTTGTCTCACTCCTTGCTGAGGTGACAGGGAAAGAGATTAACAGTTACGATGCCTTCACCGAAGCGTTACTTGAACGGGTGGCATACTTCCATGAGGCAGGTGGTCGCTTAGCTGATCATGGTCTTGGTGAAGTACCATACGCCGAGTATACACCAGAAGAAGTCAGCGCCGTCTTTACTAAAGCGTTATCAGGTGAAGCAGTGACGTTAACTGAAGAAGAACAATTTAAAACAGCCGTCATCAATGTGCTCGCCAAAGACTACACGAAGCGGGGGTGGGTGATGCAAATCCACTTCGGTGCGATTCGCAACAACAACAAAAAGATGTTTGAACAACTCGGTCCAGATAGTGGCTTTGACTCAATCAATGACCAAGCAAACGTCGCCGCAAAATTAAACGGCTTACTTAACAGTTGTGAAGTGACGGGGCATTTACCAAAAACGATTCTCTATAACTTAAACCCAACGTATAACGATATTGTTGGGACGACGATGCAAAACTTCCAAACCGAAGCCGGTATTAAAGGAAAAATTCAATTCGGCTCAGGTTGGTGGTTCAACGACACAAAATACGGCATGGATCGACAATTGAAGTCACTGAGTGAAGCAGGACTGTTAATGCACTTTGTTGGGATGTTGACGGATTCACGAAGCTTTATCTCCTATAGTCGCCATGAATACTTCCGCCGCATACTCTGTAACCTCGTTGGGGAATGGATAGAAGATGGAGAAGTACCAAATGACGATACACTTGTTCAACCATTGATTGAAAATATTTGTTATTACAATGCGAAGCGGTATTTTAATTTATAAATTGTAAAAAGACACACTTAACTTATAAAACAAAGGGGTAAATAATAATGGAAATGACATTTCGTTGGTACGGTAAAGAAGATCCAGTTACTTTAGAAAAGATTCGCCAAATTCCAGGTATGAAAGGGATTGTGACAGCAATCTACGACATTCCAGTTGGTGAAGTATGGCCGCTTGATAAAATCAAAGCGTTAAAATCAGAAATCGAAAAGCATGGCTTAGAATTATCCGTGATTGAAAGTGTACCGGTACATGAAGATATTAAAATCGGTTTACCGACACGTGATCAGTATATTGAAAACTATAAAACAACACTGAAGAACTTAGGTGAAGCAGGCATTCCCGTTGTTTGTTACAACTTCATGCCAGTCTTTGACTGGACCCGTTCATCACTTGATTATGAATTAGAGGATGGTTCAACCGCGCTCATTTTCGAAGAAGAGGTTGTTGAAAAGATGGATCCACTAACGGGTGAGTTATCACTGCCAGGTTGGGATTCAAGCTACGAAAAAGAAGAACTACAAACATTGTTTGATCACTATAAACAAGTCGATCATGAAAAACTTTGGGAAAACCTTGGTTACTTCATTAAAGAAATCATGCCCGTCGCAGAAGCCAGTGCATAAAGATGGCGATTCATCCAGATGACCCACCATTTGATATCTTTGGGTTACCACGAATCATCACAAATAAAGAGAACTTAGAGCGTTTCATTAACCTGTATGATTCACCAAACAATGGTTTGACGATGTGTAGTGGATCACTCGGTGCGGTACCTGAAAATGACTTCCCAGAGATGTTACGTTACTTCGGTAAAAAGAACCGCGTGAACTTTGTCCATGCGCGTAATGTAAAATTATCAGGCACACGTTCATTCCAAGAATCGCCACACCTCTCTGAAACAGGTTCAATTGATATGTACGAAGTGATTCGTGCCATGAAAGACTTTGATTACACCGGCCCAATTCGTCCGGACCACGGTCGGATGATTTGGGGTGAAACAGGTAAACCAGGTTACGGCTTATATGACCGCGCGCTTGGTGCGACTTATCTAAATGGTTTATGGGAAGCTGAAAACAAGCGTCGACAGTACTAAATCATGTGTACACGCATGAACGTAAGGGATGCAAAACTAAGACACCCGAGTGAACAACCTAAAAACTAAAACATACCTATTTTGGCTGTTTTACGCATACCACTTTCCTTGAAAAAATTAGTATAAATGTAAAAGGCAATTATTTAGGTCTTAGGAAAGCATTGCTTACGGCCATGCTGTCTATAAATTGATTCATTCTTACTCACAAGTAAGATAAATGATTAGCAACAATGAACATGAACGAAACAGATAAAACAAAGATCACTAAGGGAGGAAATGAAGATGAAAGAACACAAATTTGATTTATCCGGTAAAGTCGCAGCAGTGACAGGCGGTGGCGGTGTCCTCGGTAGCTATTTCTGTAAAGCCTTAGCTGAAGCAGGCGCAAATGTTGTCGTTATGGATTTACAAGAAGAAGCAGCGAACAAGATTGCTGAAGAAATCGTTTCAGACGGTGGTAAAGCGATTGGTGTAGCAGCAAACGTCCTTGACGTTGAGTCACTTAAAGCGGCTAAAGCAAAAGTTGATGAGGTTTACGGCGGCGTTGATATTCTTCTAAACGGTGCCGGTGGGAACAACCCTAAAGGGACATCAGATGATGAGTTCTATGATGTTGAAAAAACGAAAGCCAATCCAGACCTTAAAACATTCTTTGATTTAGATCCAAAAGGCATTGGTTTTGTTATGGACCTAAACTACTTAGGAACATTATTACCATCACAAGTGTTCGGAAAAGACATGGCGGAGCGTAAAGGTGCGACGATTATTAACGTATCATCGATGAACGCGTTCACACCACTGACAAAAATTCCAGCCTACTCAGGTGGTAAAGCGGCAGTCAGTAACTTTACTGAATGGTTAGCGACTTATATGTCTAAAGCTGGTGTCCGTGTCAACGCAATCGCACCAGGCTTCTTAGTTACAAAACAAAACGAGAAATTACTTTTAAACGAAGACGGTTCATATACCGCGCGTTCACAAAAAATCATTAACGCGACACCAATGGAACGTTTCGGTGATCCTGAAGAATTAGTAGGTGCTGTTCTTTTCTTAGCAGATGCCAAATATTCAAGTTTCGTCTCAGGCGTTGTGTTACCAATTGATGGTGGCTTCCACGCATACTCAGGTGTGTAAGAGAAAAAAACAGTAAGTAAAAATAAATAACGACAGGGTTATCACTTGTGATAACCCTGTTTTAAAACAAAGGGGTAACCAACATGAACACAAATTTAGTTGATTTTCACAAAAAGCACAACGTACTCGTCTGCGTTGATTCTGACGGCTGTGCCATGGATACGATGGATGTCAAACACATCGAATGTTTCGGACCGAAAATTATTGAGGTGTTTGGCTTAGAGAAAATTGAAGATGCATTCCTCCGTTTGTGGAATGAATTAAATCTGTATTCAATGACACGCGGCATCAACCGCTTTAAAGGCTTAGTGTTATCTTTTGATGTCGCCTATGAACGCGGTATGGACGTCGCGCCGTTTAAAGCGTTAAAGAAATGGACCGAAGAAACACCAGAATTATCAAACCGTGCCTTGAAACAAGCCTATGAAGCATCTGGCGAAGAAGAATTGAAGTTAGGTTTACTGTGGAGCGAAAAAGTCAATGAAGCGATCGGTAACTTGTCTGATGTTGACAAACCGTTTGATGGTGTAAAAGAAGGATTAAAAGCGATCAGTCAAGAGGCCGATGTGGCGATTGTCTCAAGTGCTAACACAACGGCCGTCCTAGAAGAGTGGACCCGTCACGGTTTAGGTGAGTATGTCGATGTCCTCCTCGGTCAAGAAGCAGGCTCAAAAGCAAAGTGTATTCATGATTTACTGGGATTTAACTACCGTGAAAACCAAGTCGTGATGGTTGGAGATGCACCGGGAGATTTAGATGCAGCTAAGAAAAATGGGGTCCATTTCTATCCGATTATCGTCGGTCAAGAAGAAATGAGTTGGAACCGTCTTAAACAAGAAGCGTTCCCACGTTTACTCGCCGGTGCTTTTGACGCGAGTTATCAAGAGATGCTCATTGCTGAGTTCCACGCAGCCCTTGAATCAAACGACTAAGTCAAAACGATAAAGGTGACAAACATGTTTAAAAGAAAACAATCGAAACAACTAGACAATCCTTTACAAGGTCTAGAAGAAGAACTCTCGCGTGTTTATCAAGTTAATGCCCAGTATGATGGGGTTAATCATCATGATCAGGATGCCTACCTATCTTTTGATCATCCAATCACGTCAGAGATTAATAACTTGTTGGAACTGAAAAACAGTCAATTACGGACGATGTTCACTGAAAATTTAGCGTTAATGAATCAAATCACGTCACTTGATTCGGTGCACCATTTGCTGGAGCTCATTGATACGCAGAAAAGAAGCAGTGCTGACATTCAAGCGTCGACAAGTGAAATGCGCGATGCGATTGAAGATGTCGCTAACTTAAGTCAGCAATCAGCTGAAAAAGCTCAGTCAACGACTGAGAAAGCGGCAAATGCTAAAGGTGAACTCGAACAAGCTGCCCAGGGCATTGACGGGGCCTATCAATCGGTGAGACAAGTTGAATCACGGCTGTCGGATGTGAAGCAAAAGGCCGAAGCGATTGAGAAAGTGACGGCCATTATTGATGGTGTTGCGGATCAAACGAATCTCTTAGCGCTCAACGCTTCGATTGAAGCAGCGCGTGCCGGTGAACACGGGAAAGGTTTTAGTGTCGTTGCGAGTGAGATTACAAAGTTAGCCGCACACACGAAAGCTTCACTTGACCAAATTGATGACATCATTCAAGAACTTTCAAGTGAAATTACAGCATCTAGCGAAGCGATGACCGAAGCGGTTAGTACGTTTGAAACGAATAAAGTAAGGTTAACCGAATCAAATATGACGATTGATTTGATTGTGAATGATATGGATGGTCTTAATGATTACGTTGAAAACATGTCGGCCAGTATCGAACAACAAGCGGCGACGACACAAGAGATTTCAGCGAAAATCGACCATGTGGCGCATGAATCAAATCAACTCTATACACTCTCAAGAGAAACAGGACAAGGTATCTATCATATTAGTGAGAAAAATTATGCGATTAAACAAAGAGCTTTACCTTACTACAAAGCGCTTGACCGAGATAGCTTAAGAGAAGTGGCCCGTACCGATCATTTACGTCTGTATTGGCAAGTGAGAAATGCGATTCATGGGTTTGTGGAACTCTCAGTTGAAGATGTATCGACGGGTAAGGTATGTAATTTAGGGCGACACCTTGAAAAATTAGCCCAAACAGATCCAAATCATCAAGAAGTAACATTAATTAAAGGCGATCATGACCAACTTCATGAACTGGCGGAAGACATTATTCTAAAATGGAATCAAACGAAAAGTTATGAGCAAGTGACGCCGTTACTGGCTGAATTAGAAGCCGTTGTTGAACGATTTAATGAAAAAATGAATGACATTTTAAGATAATGAAAGAGCGGTATTGTTAAGAATTTTAAAAAAAGAAAGGATGGTTGCTATGGCTAAACGAATCAACCTTAATGAAGCGTGGACCTTTGAAAAAGGTATCAATGACAAACAAACGTTTCATCCGATTACAGTTGACTTACCGCATACGTGGAATGCGATCGATGGGGCAAATGGGTTTGATTTTTACCGGGCAAAAAGTCGCTATCAAAGGACATTCATGTTAGCTGAACAAGATCAAGGTCGCCGCATTTATATTGAATGCGAAGGGGCAAATAGTGTTACCGAAGTGTTTGTTAATGGGATGAATGTTGGCAAACATGAAGGGGGATATTCAACATTCCGCTTTGATGTGACCGATGTTGTGAGCTTTACTGAAGAGAATACACTTATTTTTGAAGTCGATAACCGTCACCGGGAAGATATTTACCCACTCATGGCTGATTTCACATTTTATGGAGGGGTTTACCGTGATGTCAACCTGGTGGTAGCGGATGCGTTACACTTTGATTTACTCGATCATGGATCAAGTGGTGTCTATCTATTTCAGGAAGATGTCACAGATGAATCGGCGACTGTTCGAATTGATATGCGCCTAGTGAATGAATCAGAGGAGACAAGTGAAGCGAGGTTATGGATCGACGTGACTGATCAAGCTGGGCAGTCTGTGTACCGTCGCGGTAAAGAAGTGACGTTAACTTCAGGTGTCACCACTGAGACGATCAAGCTCACCATCGACGATCCGATGCTTTGGCATGGAGTGAAAGACCCTCATCTTTATTCAATCAGTGTGAGAGTTGAGACGTTTAATGACACGGTTGATGAAGTCGTGTTACCACTTGGCTTAAGATATTATCACGTTGACCCAGAGAAGGGCTTCTTCTTAAACGGCGAACCTTATCCACTGCGCGGCGTATCGCGTCACCAAGACCGAAAGGATATGGGCTGGGCGATTACTGAGGCAGAACACGACGAAGATATGGCCTCATTCGTGAAGTCGGGGCGAATACGATTCGCTTAGCACACTATCAGCATGATCAATATTTCTATGATTTATGTGATCAATACGGGATTATTACTTGGGCCGAAACACCGTTTATATCACGGATGTCAAAAACAGATGTGACCGGAAAAAATGCGAAATCACAAATGGTTGAACTGATTCGTCAAAATCTACATCATCCGTCGATCTGTTTCTGGGGAATTCAAAATGAAATTCAAATTGGTGGTGATAAACAAGCGGTCAGAGATTTGGTTCATGATCTAAACGTTTTAACGAAACAAGAAGACCCAACCCGTTTGACCACAATGGCGAATGTTATGTTTGTCGAAAATGATGATGCGTACAACCAGGAAACCGACCTGATTGGCTACAATAAGTATTACGGTTGGTATGTCGGTGAGGCAGAAGAATTCGCACCGTTCTTAGATCAATTCCACGAAGAGAACCCTGATGTGCCAATTGGTATCAGTGAATACGGGGCTGAGGGTATTATTCGTTACCATAACCTTGATCCAAAAGTAAAAGATTACACTGAAGATTACCATGCGCTTTATCATGAGAAGGTGTATAAAATCTTCCATGAACGACCGTTTCTTTGGTCAACCTTTGTCTGGAATATGTTTGACTTTGGCGCCAACATTCGTGATGAAGGTGGCGTAAAGGGACGTAACAACAAGGGGCTGATCACGTATGATCGTAAAATCAAAAAAGATGCCTTTTATCTCTATCAAGCTTACTGGAGAGAAGACGCTGTCGTGCATTTAACGGGTAAACGCTACGTGAACCGTGAAGGGGAAGTGACACAGTTTAAAGTGTACACAAATGAAGACAGCATCACCCTTTATGTCAATGGCGAAAAACATGCGACCCAACAGCAAGAAGATAGAACGGTCGTCTTTTCTGATGTCGCCTTACGTGATGGGGAAAATAAAGTGATGGTCGTTTCGAATAGAGGCAAAACCGATACCGGCTATTTTGATAAAGTAGCCACGTTTGACCCGCGCTATAAGGCACCGGTCAAAGATGAGGGTGGCCTTGTCGCTAACTGGTTTGATATGCCAGATGACCAAATAGATGAGAGACCACTAGAAGACGTCATGATTACAGATGACGTTTTCTCCACGCGTGACACATTTGAAGCGTTGGTGGAAAACGAACGGACACGTGAGATTCTCTTTAAGCAATTAGGAGACGTGACGAAAGCGCCGATGTATGAAATGATGTCGACGATGAAAGTCGACACACTCGCGAGTATGGATTCAGACACGCTTAGTCCGCGTGTATTAAATAAGTTGAATCAAGCCTTAACGAAAGTTAAGAAATAAGTAAGTAACACTTTAATAAGCTTCAAGCACTTAGGGATATGTTATGGCTGATGTATTCCCGCCTATTTACCATCTTACCTATGTAAGGTGGTCTTTTTTTTAATCCACTCGTAGTAAAAGTAATCTCTGGTTAAGGAGTATTTCAACGTTTACCTCGAGTTTTCAGAAAAAACACATAAATCAACTAGCCATAAGCGTGAGTAGCCGGTAAAATAGAAAGTAATATTTAGCGAAACATGTCAAATAAAAGAGGAGGCAAGACTTACAGACGGTTGTATAAAGGGGGAAAACAATGGAACGGAAGTATTTAGAATTACTCGCAGAAAAGTATGACACCGAAGAAAAAGTCGCGACTGAAATTATCAATTTAGAAGCGATTTTAAACTTACCTAAAGGGACCGAGCACTTTGTCAGTGATTTACACGGGGAATTTCAAGCGTTTAGTCACGTATTAAGAAACGGGTCAGGTAAGGTGAAGGATAAGATTGAGGAGTTATTTAAAGACCAGTTACCGAAAGAAGCGATGAATGATTTAGCGGCATTTGTCTATTATCCGGAACAAAAGCTAAAGATGATGAAACAACAATTTGATGACCAACACGAATTGTATCAATGGTATGAAGATGTGATTAAGAAGTTAATTAGTCTCACGTCTTACACATCAAGTAAATATACACGGTCGAAACTGAGAAAAGCCTTACCGAAGGCGTTTATTTATATTATCGAAGAACTGTTGTATAAGGTTGATTTACTAGAGAATAAAAAGGAGTATTACCGGAAGATTATCCAACAGATTATTTCACTTAATCAAGCCGATAAATTGATTGTGGGCTTGTGTTACACCATTCAACAGCTTGTCGTTGATCATCTCCACGTTGTTGGGGACATTTATGACCGAGGACCAAAACCTGATAAGATTATGGAAACCTTAATTGAGCACCATTCGGTTGATGTTCAGTGGGGCAACCATGATGTGTTATGGCTCGGTGCCTATAGTGGGTCTAAGGTGAATCTCGCCAACATTATTCGTATTTGTGCGAGATATAATAATTTAGATATTATTGAAGACCGGTACGGGATTAACTTACGTCCCTTACAGATGTTGGCGAATCATTATTATGACGATCATCCAGCCTTTCGGCCGAAACTGCAGCCGGGGGAAGAACTGACAGAGGATGAGATTTTAGACATTACGAAGATGCACCAAGCAATTACGATGATTCAGTTCAAGTTAGAGTTGCCCATCATTAAACGCCGGCCATCCTTTCATCTTGAACACCGCCAGGTGCTAGAGTTTATTGATTATGAGAGGGAAACCATCGAGTTAGACGGGCAGATTTACTCACTTAAAAATCCATGCTTCCAGACAGTGGACCCGGAAGACCCGAGTGCGTTATTAGAGGAAGAAGAGCGGGTCATTAATCAACTCCTTTTTAATGTGCAACATTCAGAAAAGCTTACCCGTCATATGGACTTCTTAATGAAAAAAGGCAACTTCTATTTACGTTATAATGGAAACTTATTGATTCACGGTTGTATTCCGCTTAATGATGATGGCACGTTTGCTTCATTTGAGATTGAAGGAAAGACGTATAGTGGCAAAGCATTGCTTGACCAATTTGAACACTTTTTACGAGAAAGTTATCAGAATAAAAGAGTGACGGATGACTTGGCGACCGATATGGCCTGGTATATGTGGACAGGGGAGCATTCATCACTCTTCGGTAAGAAAGAAATGACGACGTTTGAACGGTACTTTATCGAAGATACAGTGACGCATAAAGAACGTAAAAATGCGTATTACTACCTGAGAGAAGATGAACAAGTGGTAAGAAATATGTTAGAGGCGTTTGATCTTGATCCAGAAACGGGTCATATCATTAATGGTCATACCCCAGTCAAAGAAATAGAAGGAGAGAACCCGATTAAGGCCAACGGCAAAATGATTGTCATCGATGGCGGCTTTTCTAAAGCGTACCAAAAAACAACCGGTATTGCGGGCTATACGCTTGTTTATAATTCATATGGGATTGAACTCGTTGCCCATCACTACTTCCATTCAAAACAGGATGTGATAAAAAACGGGACCGATGTGTTATCAAAAAAGCGACTTGTCGATAAAGAATTACGCCGAAAAAAGGTGCGCGAAACAAATATCGGTGAGAAGTTGATTCAAGAGATCGGGTATTTAAAGAAGCTCTTAGATGGTAAATATGTAAGGTAACTGTTTTTTTACACAATTATATTAAGATAAAAAAGGTCAGAACCGGTTGTGAAAGGCCTAGATAGATCATAAAAGATTATAAAAACAGGAAGAGGCACACCATACGTCAATGCGGTGTGCCTTTTTCTGTGCCGTGATAGCGATGCCTTTTTATGCCTGTTTGGTGATTGTGGCTTAAACCTGTCTACTTCTGTCGTTTAAACAGTTACGTAGGGCATGGTTTCACCTCGTTTCGTCATCGTTTATCATTTTCTAGCTTTATGATTCATTTTACCGTACGTCGTGTGATTATACAAAAAGTATCTCCACAAAACATCGTGGTAAATGGGAAAAACTCAGTCTAAATATACGGATAATACGTGACGATATATGCGAATCTTGATATAACATATACATGGCTATTTTTTTAGAAGAGGTAATAGAGTGGTGTCAAGTATAAATGATTATGTAGAGTTAGAGCTATTAAAAAAACTTGCAGAAGCAGATGTTTCGGATAACAAGGTTGGTCCAATTGAGGATACTATTGATGCTCTGCGAAAGGAATTATTGAGTAGAGATTATAGTGATGTGTGAAGTTATTAGAACAGAAAAGTTCGAAGTAAGGAATATATGGTGAATAAGGATGCGGTAACGATTGGTAATGCGCCAGTGATGATTTATGCTCCACTAACATCATCATCAGGTGGTAATCATGGCTCGGGCTCAAATACGGGTGGTTCGATTTATGTTCCTGTAGAAATTGCGATTACTGCCCCTGCTAGGGAGTTATGATGAATAATTTGTCTTTGAAAAAGAATTATATATGAACGTATTTAGGACCCTTTTAATTATTTAGATAGTTGGTTAGATAACTTCTGACTTTGATTTTAAATAGGTGAGAAAAAAACACTTGCTTTTTCCGAAAAAAACTCTAAAATTATCTTGTTTCCCTGTATTTATGATACCCTAAAAGTGAACGACTAAATAGAAGTAAGAATACAACAAGAAACAATAAATAATAGAAAAGCAAAGATGCTTTTAATGACAAAAGGAGTCGATACACATGAGTTTATGGTTTACAGAAAAACAAACCGATGCATTTGGTATTACAATGAAAGTAAAACAAACATTAGAAACAAAACAAACCGATTTTCAAAAGTTAGATATGGTCGAAACAGAAGAGTGGGGCAACATGTTGCTGCTTGACGGGATGGTCATGACCTCAGAACGTGATGAGTTTGTCTATCATGAAATGATCAGCCATGTGCCGCTTTTCACTCACCCAAATCCAAAACATGTCTTAGTTGTTGGTGGCGGTGACGGTGGTGTTATTCGTGAAGTATTGAAACACCCATCAGTAGAAAAAGCAGTACTTGCTGAAATTGATGGCGATGTGATTGAATCCTCAAAGAAATTTCTTCCGTCAATTGCGGGTATGTTAGACGATCCGCGCGTGGAAGTTAAAGTAGGCGACGGCTTTATGCATATCGCAGAGAGTGAGAATATGTATGACGTCATCTTAGTTGATTCAACCGAACCTGTCGGTCCAGCAGTTAATTTATTTACGAAAGGCTTTTATGCCGGTATTAGTAAAGCATTAAAAGAAGACGGTATTTTTGTCGCGCAGTCGGATAACCCATGGTTTAAAGCGGATCTGATTCAATCTGTTCATCGTGACGTAAAAGAAATCTTCCCTATCACGAAACTCTATACCGCTAATATCCCAACGTATCCAAGTGGACTATGGGCGTTCACTTTGGGTAGCAAAAAATATAATCCATTAGAAAGCCAGCGTACAGCTGAGATTGACACAAAGTATTATACGAAAGATCTTCACGGGGCAAGCTTTGTTCTACCAAAGTTCGTTGAAGATTTAACGAAATAATAGAGGTGAACCCGATGCGATTTGATGAAGCTTATTCTGGTAAAGTGTTTATTGCCAGTCAAAACGATTATGATAATGCGGATGTTGTCTTATACGGCATGCCAATGGATTGGACGGTGAGTTTTAGACCAGGGTCGCGTTTTGGTCCAAACCGTATTCGTGAAGTCTCGATTGGCTTAGAAGAGTACAGTCCTTACTTAGACCGAGAACTAACAGAGATCAATGTCTTTGATGCCGGGGACATCCCGTTACCATTCGGTAACCCTGAAAAAAGCGTGAAGATGATTAAGGAGTATGTGTCCACCTTAATGGATGCCGGCAAAATGCCGTTTGGTCTTGGTGGTGAACATTTAGTGACCCTGCCAGTCGTTGAAGCTATTTATGAAAAGACCAAAGATTTAACCTTGATTCATATTGATGCGCATACGGATCTACGCGATCACTATGAAGGTGAAGCGTATTCGCACTCCACGCCAGTGAAAAAGATATGTGAACTCATCGGTCCAGAAAACGTCTATTCCTTTGGTATCCGTTCAGGCATGAAAGAAGAATTTCTTTATGCTGAAACGAGTGGGATGCATCTCTATAAGTATCACGTATTAGAACCATTAAAAAACGTCTTACCAACATTACAAGGGAAAAATGTTTACGTGACGATTGATATTGACGTACTTGACCCAGCCAGTGCCCCAGGTACAGGAACACAAGAAGTCGGTGGGATTACGTCTAACGAATTACTCGCAGCGATTCATGCGATTGCGGGGAGCGAGGTCAATATCGTTGGTTGTGATTTAGTTGAAGTCTCACCTCCTTATGACAATAGCGACCAAACCGCGATTGCGGCGAGTAAGTTTGTGAGAGAAATGTTACTTGGGTTTACAAAGTGAGTGTATGCAAATATGAACAAAACGTGAGAGTTTTGCGCGAAAAACACATTATAAAAAGTATCACTACCATTATTATTTGAAAAAAATAATGGCGGTGATACTTTTTTTTTGCTTACTTTTAAATCAATCGGGTATGAGTACAGTAGGAAGTCAATTTAAAAATAATATAACGGTCGTTAGGCTAATGAAAAAGGTATCGGTTAGATGTTTTAGTTTTCCTTTGTTCATGGGTCTTTTTTTAAGGGCTTTTTCATGCATGACAAGGCATGGAAAAGCAAAGAGAAGCAACTTCAGCCCAATAGAATGCTTAAAGTGTCAAGGTGATTGCTCAATAACCATCGAAGTTGAAGCGCTTACATGATATGATGAAATCAAGGAGGAAGGATATGATTGATAACCATTTACTCATTCTATTTGGAAAGTTAATTGAGATGCCAAAGTTCACATTAACCGGCCTATCTCATGTCATTGAAATCGAAAGGAGTGAAGTTGAAAGACAAATACATCAACTGAATAACTATTTGCGCCATCATAACTTCCCGCTGATTGAACTTGTGGGAGATACGTACATTGTACCGACTCGTCTACAAGAAGAAACAAAATTTGTGAGCCAACTATATAAGAACTTACAAATTGTTTTTACTGAAGAAGAACGCCAACAAGTGATTTACTTAATTGCTTTTATGAGAAAGACGGAATTATCTAATTTTCATTATCAAGAATTATTGCAAGTGAGTAAAAATACCGTGTTAACGGACATTAAGAAAGTACGGGAATACTGTCACGTGTTTGATTTAAGTTTTTCTTATACCCGTAAAGATGGCTATCACATCGAAGGAACAGAGTTAAACACGCGAAAGATGGCCTTTGATCTTATCTCAAAGATGCTTGGTCAAACAAATGGTACATGGATACTGGAGTATGTCGCTAGCTATTGGGATGAAACGCTCGATATGAAAGCTGTCGTTCAATTAATGAAAACAGAAGCGAAACAAAAGCATATCTCGATTGTGGAAAGTCGGATAAATGAAATTGCCTATTTAATTGAATTGATCCGTATCAGACATAAACCAATTAAAGTTAACTTAAAACCATATAAGGCACTTATATCAAAAGAGATGCTCGTCTACCAGTACTCTTACGACGTCCTTCATAAGTGGCTGTTAGACATTAATAATTCTGAAGTTTACGTGCTCAGTAGTTTGCTGTTAAGCATTATTGAAGGTGAGGATGTGACACGTCAACACGGTGAGTTGTATGAGGTAACCAAGCGTGTTGTTGATACGATGGAGGCTTTATCACTCGTATCCTTTCAAGAAAAAGACACGTTAGTGACCTCCCTTTATACACATTTAGTACCAGCGTATTACCGGGTCACCTTTGACTGGCCATTCCGGAATGATTTAACAGAGGTCATTAAAGCGGAAAACGAAGAACTCTTTCGAATCGTCAACCGTGCGCTTGACCCCTTTAGGGAGTGTGTGAATCATCCGATTTCGGATGATGAGATTGCTTACTTTGTGATTCATTTTGGTGGGCAGTTAGAGTCTCAGTTAAATGAACGAAAAAAGTACCGGGCGTTAATTATTTGTCCGAATGGCATTAGCTCCTCACTCATTTTAAAAACAGAATTACAACAACTGTTTCCGGACTTTACGTTTCTACAAAAGCACTCTGTTGATGATTTAAAGTCTGTCGATGTGACCGACTACGACATGGTTTTTTCAACCGTCTATGTGCGGGCAGATCAACCGCTCTATATCGTGAAACCCATTATGAATGCCTTAGCCAAAAATCGACTCGTTCAGCGGGTGACGAAAGACTTTATGATTGATAACTTCATGGTGCCAAATATTGATGATTTAATAAAGACGATCAAAAAGTACGCGACGGTTCATGATGAAAAAAAGCTCCATCGTGAATTACTCAATACAATTATTTCACAAGAAAGTGAGAAAGGTGATGATTTACCGATGTTAACAGATTTACTAACGAAACCTTATATTCAAGTACAACAAGACACACCGATGGATGGTTGGAAAGAGGCGATTCAATACGCCTGTCAACCACTTATTGACCACGGAAATATTGGACCTGAATACGTTGAAGCCATCTTTAAGAAACTTGAAACGTACGGGGCTTATATCGATTTAGGTCAAGGCGTGGCGATTCCTCACGCAAGACCAGAAGATGGTGTAAAAGAATTAGGCATGAGTTTACTCGTCTTAAAAGAACCAGTGCATTTACTCGATGATGAGAAACACCCGATCCAATTACTTGTCACCCTTGCGGCTATCGATAATGAGACACATTTAAAAGCCTTGTCTCAGTTGACGGCGATTTTAAGGGATAAAGATAGACTGACAGCTTTAAAAGAAGCAACAAGTCCCGAAGACGTTCTAAAACTTATTGAAGAAGGAGGTGAATAACATGTTACGCATTGGTACAGCATGTGGTTCAGGTTTAGGTTCAAGCTTTATGGTACAAATGAACATCGAACAAATTTTAAATGAATTAGGCGTTGATCAATCACAAGTCGAAGTAGAACACTACGATATGGGATCGGTCTCACCAGACTCAGCAGATGTTTGGTTTGTGGCCGCTGATTTAGCCGAAGCAGCAAGTCATTTAGGTGATGTCCGTATTTTAAACAGCATCATTGACATGGATGAATTAAAAGAGAAAGTCACGGCTTTAGCAGAAGAAAAAGGATTAATCTAAGGTTAAGTCTAAAACGAGGAGGAGCAGACCACAATGAATAATTTTTTACAAGTCATAATTGATATTGCTAGTAACCCCGCACTCTTAGTCGCTTTAATCGCAATATTAGGACTTATCTTACAAAAAAAGAACGTCTCTGATGTAGTCAAAGGCGGGGTAAAAACATTTGTTGGATTTATCGTATTAACTACCGGGGCAGGCGCTGTTGTAAAGGCGTTAGAACCGTTTGGAGGCATGTTCCAAGAAGCCTTCAATATGCAAGGGGTTGTGCCGAATAACGAGGCGATTGTTGCGGTTGCCTTAAACGATTACGGTACAACAACGGCGATTATTATGTTACTCGGTATGGTATTTAATATCCTAATCGCGCGATTAACCAAATTTAAGTATATTTTCTTAACGGGACACCATACGCTTTATATGGCCGCGATGATTGCGGTCATCTTAGCGGTTGTTGGCTTTGATACTTGGCAATTACTGATTTTAGGTGGGTTAACGTTAGGGATTATCATGACGATTTCTCCAGCGATTGTTCAGCCGTTTATGCGACAATTAACAGGGAAAGATCAAATTGCCTTAGGTCACTTTAGTGCCGCAACTTATGCCCTGAGTGGTTGGATTGGTAGTAAAGTTGGTAATAAAGAAAAATCAACAGAAGATATTAAATTCCCTAAAGGTCTCGGTTTCTTACGTGATTCAACCGTCAGTATCGCTTTAACGATGGCCGTTATTTATATTATTGTCGCGCTATTTGCGGGTGGTGCGTATGTGACAGAGAACTTCAGTGGTGGGGTGAATCATGTGATGTACGCGGCTCAACAAGCCGGAACATTTGCCGCTGGTGTATTCGTCATCTTAGCCGGTGTACGCTTAATCTTAGCCGAAATCGTACCAGCTTTAAAGGAATCTCACAGAAACTTGTCCCGAATGCAAAACCAGCCCTTGACTGTCCGATTGTCTTTACTTATGCACCAAATGCGGTGTTAATTGGCTTCTTTGCTAGCTTTGTTGGTGGACTTGTCAGTATGATTGTTATGGCCTTTACCGGTGGTGTTATTATTCTACCAGGTGTTGTGCCGCACTTCTTCGTAGGCGCAACCGCTGGGGTTATTGGTAACGCATCAGGTGGTATTAGAGGGAGTGTTATTGGTTCATTTGTGAATGGTATTGCGATCAGTTTCCTACCGGTCTTCTTACTCCCAGTCTTAGGTGATTTAGGGTTTGCCGGAACAACATTCTCAGATGCTGACTTCGCCCTATCCGGTCTATTCTTAGGTACATTAGGTAGTAGTGGTGGTAAGATTGCCGTTATTATTGGGATTGTAGCTGTGCTCATTGCGATGTTTGCCGCTACCTTTATGTCAAAAGACAAAAAACAAGCCGCTTAATGACTGAGTTCTGAAGGGATGCGTTAAAGATATGGTTGTGAAACCAGTAGAGGATATAGAGCAGTTTGCCAAACAGATTCGTTATTATACGCTCAAACAATTTATCACGATGGGCTTTGGTCATTATGGTGGCAGTTTATCCATTGTCGAAGCGTTAGCTGTTTTGTATGGCAAATATATCAATAGTACACCAGAGAATATGAATGATTTAACACGCGATTATTTTGTCCTATCTAAGGGGCACGCCGGACCAGCGCTGTATGCAACGCTATATCTAAAAGGTTTCTTTACGGCTGACTGGTTGTTAACGCTAAATGGAAACGCTACCCGTCTACCGTCGCACCCAGACCGACATTTGACACCGGGTGTCGATATGACGACAGGGTCGCTCGGTCAGGGGATTTCAGCGGCAACAGGGATCGCGTTAGGTAATAAGATTGCTGGTCGAAGTAATGTCACTTACGTGATTGTCGGTGACGGGGAACTCAATGAAGGGCAAGTATGGGAGGCTATTCAAATGGCCTCCCACAACAAGCTCGATAAGCTGATCGTTCTCGTAGACGACAACAAAATGCAACTCGATGGCCCGACGAAAGCAATTAGTCACCCGCACGATTATGTGTTGAAGTTTGAGAGCTTTGGTTGTTACAGCAAGCGGGTTAATGGTCAGTCCGTCGTGGCAATTGATGAAGCGATTCAGTGGGGACTTAATAATCAAGATAAACCGACAGTGATTGTCCTTGATACAGTGAAAGGTCAAGGTGTAAAGGTCATTGAAGAAATGGCGAATAATCATCACTTACGACCAGACGCGGCAACAACCGAGGCGATTACACGTGAATATGAGGCTTTAGGTCAAGCGATTGGGGTGTCTAAATGAACGTATACAAGGAAAAAGATACAGTAGAAATGCGTCAAGTGTATGCTGAGACACTGTTAGCGCTTGCGACAGATGACCCGACCGTTGTGGCACTTGAAGCTGATTTATCGAGTGCCATCACCACGACAAAGATTAAAGATCAATTGAAAGATCGTTATATTAATGTTGGGATTATGGAAGCAGAAATGATTGGCGCAGCGGCAGGTTTAGCTGTGGCAGGATATAAACCGTTCATTCATACGTTTGCGAACTTTGCGACGCGTCGGGTGTATGATCAAGTTTTCTTATCGTTAGCGTATGCCAAGTTTGATGCGGTGATCTTAGGTTCAGATGCCGGTGTGACCGCTGAACATAATGGTGGGACGCATATGCCGTTTGAGGACTTATCGCTGATGCGGATTATACCGGGAGCGACAGTGTATGAAGCGTCAGATGCCGTGATGCTAGGTGCGTTACTCAGACAAGGTCATAAACAACCGGGGCTCACCTATATTCGCACGATTCGAAAACAGGCCACCAAGCTATATGACGAGTCAGAGACATTTGAAACAGGTTCAAAACAACTGAGAGAAGGAAAAGATGCCGCCATTCTCGCTACAGGCATTATGGTTGCAGAAGCTTTAGCGGCCGCAGACGAACTGGCTACTCTCGGCATTGACGTATCCGTTGTCGACATGTATCAGCTAAAACCCATCGATGAACAAGCGGTACTTAAGGCAGCGGAGACGGGGAGGATTGTGACAGCGGAAAACCATAATGTGATTGGTGGTTTAGGTAGTGCTGTTGCGGAAGTGTTAGCGGAGAAAAAGCCAACAAAAATGACCCGTATCGGTGTCAGAGAAAAGTTCGGCCAAGTGGGAACGGCTGATTGGCTTAAACAAGAATACGGATTAACGAAGACAGATATCGCAGGAGCTGTTAAAGAGTTACTCAGTTAATATTAGCTAATCAGCAATAAGATATGATAAAGGTATATGAACGATAGGATAAGCCAATTCAAGTGTCTAATACTTGAATTGGCTTTTTAAAGTCATTTAAAAACCTTAATATTTGATAGCTTATGTATGGCTTTTGTCTTTCTGTATGAAAATGTTGTGATATACTAAAAGTAAGTTATAAAATACAGAATCTTGAAAGAGAGGGTAGGGAAATGAGTAAATCAACGAGTGTTTATACAAGGGTTGAACCGGAAATTAAAGCAGAAGCAGAAGGTGTCTTAAATGAACTTGGCATACCAATGTCTCAGGCTATTCATATGTTTTTGCGACAAGTTGTGTTACACAAGGGTCTGCCATTCGATGTTAAACTCCCAGAAAATAAACTATTAGAGTATGGAACATTATCAACAGATGACCTCCAAAGAGAGTTAGAAAAAGGGTTGTTAGACTTAAAAGAAGGCCGAGTAAATTCAGCGAGCAAAGTGGCTGAAAGAATGGCGAAGGAATATGGACGTGATATATAGGATTGTTTATACAGAGACGGCTGAACAAGATTTAATTGATTTGTATCGTTACTTAGAAAATAATATTTTTTCTAAACCAATTTCGATCAATCAAGTGAATAATATTGTCAAGGTCATTAATACCTTAAGTCATTTTCCATATAGGTGTAAACTATACAATAAGAAAAATTGGAAAGGTCAAGATGTTCATGTATGACCGATTGATCGCTATCTTGTGTTTTTTGTTAGAGGTCAGAAAGATTCTGAAGTTACGATTATTAGAATCATGTATGGAGGAAGGGATATTGATACTCAACTATGATATATATGATTGTTCTTAAAAAGTCCGTGCGTTGATTACAAAAGACAAACGCACTGGGCTTTTTTGGTTTGCAGGGAGATAAGTACGACTAAATGAACGAAAAAAGCGTAAAGTTTTGAATTTTTGCTTGAGTTTATCGCCAACTCTTTTTATACTTAGGGTTATTGATTATTTATGAAGGATGACTTTTATGACAACGGCAAAACAAGCAGTTCATGTGACACTTGATACAACGATTACTGAAGACGGTCATACCCAAAAGGAATCAGTACGGGTAATGGGTGAAGTGATGGGTCTTGGAATGAAGCGGATGATTACGTTCACAGAAATAAACGATCAAGATGAATCAATCGATACGGTGATGATGCTCAGTGATGATAAAGTGACATTAAAACGCACCGGTGCGATTCAGATGTCGCAACAATTTATTGAAAGTAAAAAAACAGAAAGCCATTATCAACATCCATTGATGCGGTTTCGGATAGAGACGTATACCGACACGATTGAATACAGCTATAAAGAAAGTGACGCCGCTCTTTCATTAACGATGCGTTATCGCACCGTCATCGACGGAGAAGGCGAACGGACACATACATTAAACTTACAAATAAAAGGAGAATCAGACGCATGAGTATTAGCCAACAGGTCAAACAGACGTTAAAAGAAGAAATTAAACAAGCCGTCATCCAATCAGGTCTTGCGACAGAGGATCAGATTCCTGATGTGGTATTAGAGAAACCGAAAGAAAAAGATCATGGGGATTATGCGACAAACGTCGCGATGCAGTTAGCGCGGGTCGCTAAAAAAGCGCCACGTCAAATCGCAGAAGCGATTGTGGAACATTTAAATAAAGAAAAAGCGTATGTCACGAAGATTGACATTGCTGGTCCTGGTTTTATTAACTTCTTTATGGATAACCGTTATTTAACACAAGTCATCACAGAAGTGTTAGACCAAAAAGAAAACTACGGCCGCTCTAACAGTGGACAAGGTGAGAAAATTCAAGTGGAGTTTGTCTCAGCGAACCCAACCGGTGACCTACACTTAGGTCATGCGCGTGGGGCAAGTGTCGGCGACTCGCTTTGTCACTTACTTGACTGGGCTGGTTATGATGTTGAGCGTGAATACTACATTAACGATGCCGGTAACCAAATCAATAACTTAGCGCTTTCAGTTGAAGCGCGTTACATGCAAGCACTAGGTGAAGACTTCCCTATGCCAGAAGACGGCTATCACGGCAAAGATATTTTAACGATTGGTGATGAGCTGAAAGACGCTTACGGTGATAAGTTTGTGAATATGGACCGTGAGGAACGTCTCGCTTTCTTTAGAGACTATGGTTTGAAGTTTGAACTGAAAAAGCTAGAACAAGACTTAGCGGACTTTCGCGTGCACTTTGATCACTGGTTTAGTGAAACATCGCTATATACAGATGAGAAGATTAAACCAGCACTCGCGTTATTAAAAGAAAAAGGTCATACGTACGAAGAAGATGGAGCCACGTGGTTTAGAACAACCGACTTTGGCGACGATAAAGACCGGGTCTTAATTAAAAATGACGGTAGCTATACGTATTTAACACCGGATATTAGTTATCATAAAAACAAACTTGATCGTGGTTTTAATAAATTAATTAATATTTGGGGTGCTGACCACCACGGTTATATTCCAAGAATGAAAGCGGCGATTCAAGCGCTTGGCTATACACCAGATACACTCGAAGTCGAGATTATTCAAATGGTCAACTTATTTGAAAATGGTGAAAAAGTTAAGATGAGTAAGCGAACGGGTAAAGCGGTAACGTTACGCGAATTGATGGAAGAGGTCGGTATTGATGCGGTACGTTATTTCTTCGTTATGCGTTCAAGTGATGCCCACTTAGATTTTGATATGGATCTTGCGAAATCGGAATCCAATGAAAACCCTGTTTATTATGTTCAATATGCACATGCGCGTATTTGTACGTTACTTAAACAAGCGACAGAAAAAGGATTCAGTATTGACGTCTCAAACGTTGAAGCAGAAATTCAATCTGAAAAAGGCATCGACTTACTGAAACACTTAGGTGACTTCGAAGAAGTCATCGCTGAAGCAGCAGCTAACCGGACACCACACCGCATGACAAGTTATGTATTTGATTTAGCACAGCTGTTACACAGTTACTACAATCAAGAAAAAGTCTTAGATGATTCAAACAAACAAAAAACTGAAGCACGTCTTGCTTTAATGGATGCGGTGCGCATCACCATTAAGAACGCCTTAGCAATTATTGGTGTCAACGCTCCAGAACAAATGTAAAACGGTCGTGTATAGTTAAATAAAAGAAGCATGTGTGCGTATGAAAATTCTCATATCAAACACATGCTTTTTTATCTACTTATCAGTTATGACAGGGGAAATATCTTTAGAGAAAAGGGCAACAGGTGTTAATTTTTCCTGTTTTCTGAAATAAAAATGATGCATTTTCAGACTGTATGCGTTAACATAGAAGACAATAAATGAAGAAGTGAGGTAAGAAGGATGCAGAAAGTAGTGTTTTTTGTTGGGGTGGCAGGAACAGGTAAAACAACGGTCGCGGAAAAAGCGGTCAAGCATATTCCTGCGGCCTTTCTCGATCGTGATACGGTAGGCGGACGCTTCGTCGAAGCGTTTTTAGAAAAGGAAGGATTAGACCCAGATGATAGAGACTCAGGTACTATAAAGAAAACTTGCGAGATTTAGAATACGATGCGACAAAAGATATTTGTATTGAAAATATCCGTGTTGGCCAAAACGTCTTTATGATCTCACCATTTACTTCAGAGCTTAAGAGTAATCAGTGGATGGAAGACTTATTGAGTCAGGCAGGAAAAACGAAAGCTGACGTCGATGTGAAAGTCGTTGTTGTGACGCTTGACGATATCGAACAGCAAAAATCTCGGATCCAAGGACGCGGGACAGAAAGAGACTCGTGGAAGTTAGACAACTGGACGAGCTATGAGAATCGTGTAAATTTTGTTCCGGAAATCAACTGGAATATTAGTGATGACGATATCCTCATCTTCGATAATTCTGGTGATTTAACGGATAAAAAGGTGAAAGCTGTCGTTGATTTTATTCGCCAATAAAAAAATGCCCTTTTTCATTAATCAATGAACTAGAACGGTTGCTTTTTACTAATACTACCCCTATAATGTACTGGTGGTAAAACAACACACATATTTTAGGCTAACGCAAAGATTGATTAATAATTGATATAAAGGGAGTGTACGACGGTGAGTGAACTAAATATCAACCGTGAACAACTAGAGAAATATTCAATGATTGAAATGGCTGTTGCTTTGTTAAAACAAGAGAAAAAAGCGATGAACTATCGTGATATCTTTGAAGAAATTACTGAATTAAAACAATTAGACAGTGCAGAACGTGATGAAGCTTTTGCCCAGTTCTACACAGATTTAAACTTAGATGGTCGTTTTCTTTATTTAGGTCAAGGCATCTGGGGATTAAAAGTATGGTACCCAGTTGATCAAATCGATGAAGAAATTACGGAAGAACCGAAAAAGAAAAAGAAAAAGAAAAAAGCGAAGAAAAAAGAAGTTGAACCATCGATTGATCATCCAGTAGAAGAAGAGGAAGAAGATTTAACCGAAATCCCGATCGACTTTATCGCCAAAAGTGATGATGAAGATGAGGATGACGACGACCTTGAACTTGATGAACTCGACGATGATGATCTCTTTGACGACGATGACGATGAAGAAGATTATGATGAAGACGAAGACGATGATGATGAGACAGAAGATGACGACGATGAGGAAGAAGAGAAGTAAGTATTGTTAAGTTGGATAGTGATGCGTTTTAAAAACGTATTGCTATCCTTTTTTCATGTGGCCATTTAGCTATTTAGTAGCCATTCAATCACTAAAAAATCACAGAATATTATAAAAGTATCGCTTTTCGTGATATTATTATAGAAATTGTTTATAAGAATCAGGGGGAAGAGTTATGTCCAATTGTTGCCATCCTAAAAAACAAAACCATCGTTTGAATAATCTCAAATCACATCAATCAACTCCCTTACAAACAAAGAGTCCGAAAAATCTTGATAAAATGATAGAAATTAAAGGTGGAGAATTTATCATGGGGACTGACGATGCTGATGGTTTTAAAGAGGATAATGAAGGTCCTAAGCGACTTGTCAAAGTAGAGTCTTTTTTAATTGATAAAACAGTCGTCACAAATCAGGATTTTAAAGAATTTGTAGAGATACAGGTTATGTGACAGAATCTGAGCAATTTGGTTGGTCCTTTGTTTTTAATCAGCTAATTACTAAATTTGATAGTTGTACAATGACCGAAGTACCGGGTCTGCTTGGTGGCTAGCTGTTAAAAAAGCGACATGGTTCCAACCTGAAGGCCCTGATAGTACGATCACTAATCGACTAGATCATCCGGTTGTCCATGTGTCTTGGAATGATGCCGTGGCTTACGCTGCATGGGCGGGGAAAAGACTTCCCACAGAAAAAGAATGGGAATATGCCGCTCGAGGTGGATTAGAACAGAATAAATATCCTTGGGGAAATGAATTGACACCTAACGGGGAACATTATTGTAATATTTGGCAAGGGGAATTCCCGAAAAAAAATAGTTTAGCTGATGGCTATCTAGGAACTGCCCCTGCTAAATCATTCCCTCCAAACGGCTATGGTTTGTATAATATGTCAGGGAATGTATGGGAGTGGTGTCGTGATCGTTTTGACGCATTATCAAACAAAATAGAGAGAGGATACGTCACACGAGGTGGATCATTTCTTTGTCATCATTCTTATTGTAACCGGTATCGAGTAGCAGCTAGAACCGCTAATACGCCGGATAGTTCAGCAAGTAATATTGGTTTTAGATGCGTAGCAGACTTAAGTTAAGTGAGGGTGGATTAACGATGAAGTTAGAGCAGATGATTAATGAAAACTATCGATTGTTTAGTGAAGGAGATGAATTATTAGCAAGATACATTTTAAGTCATAAGGATAGTATTCCTCAGCTAAGCATCACAGATTTGGCAGAAAGATGTTTAAGTTCTAAGTCATCTATTTTAAGATTTTCTCAAAAAATAGGGTTTTCTGGCTATACAGAATTTAAGAATTATATTCGATGGGAAATCTTAAATCAAATAAACAGGGATAATGAAAAAGATTATGGAGATATCATAAAGAGTCAAATAGAAAAAACAATTGATGGCATTGAAATCGACTACCTTAAAGAAGTTGTTAGAGAAATTGATCAGAGTCGGAACGTGTATATCGCCGGTACAGGTGTGTTACATCAAAATATGGCAGCGGAACTACAGCGTGTATTTTTAGGTGTTGGAAATAATTTGCAAGTTATTCCTCTTGATATCAATTCAAGTCTGCATCAATTAGTTGTAGAACAAATGACAGATGAGGATATGTTTATTATTTTTTCTAGTTCAGGAAATAATCCGATAATTAAAGATTCACTCTCTATCCCTCTAATTAAAGAAGTAAAGATTCTCGGTATTACCGCTAGTCAGTCAAATTGGTTAGCAACGCATGCGAACTATAATATTCATGTTTATTCAGAAGATGATGATCGAACCGGTGTAACAAATATTTTCTCATCTAGCTCATTTTATTGTATCATTGAGCTTTTAATTTTCCATTATTCCGATTATAAGGTAAATGAAAATTGAACTACCCCCACCTAACATTCTCACGAATGTTTGAGGAAGGGGATTCCGTAAGGACACCCTAAAGGCGCCCCATGCTCATTCAACTAAGCATAGGTTTTTCTACTTTCCAACCGCCGCAAACCTATTTTCTCAACATCTGTTAAAGCATGCTGGGGAAATAGTGTGTTCCAGGAACACAACTTGCTTTGGTCGAATCGTTCTGTCTGTTAGAACGCATGCG
>NZ_BAXD01000028.1:0-42832 GCF_001310395.1 Halolactibacillus sp. JCM 19043 | reverse complement strand
CTCATTTTCCGATTGGCGTTCCTATGTCCATAAGGACGCGACACCTTGGACCGCGTTGTATCCAATCTTTCAATGGCGAGTGGTTTATGATGTTTAACGGCATAGTCAACGAGGGCCATGACCTCTGCTTCTATTATTTTCGTTGTCTGTCCACTCGTTTTACCCTCTAAGTTAAACGGGAGAGTAAAGGTATCCACACATTGACCAATGTCGTTGACATTGGCGACAGCGAGATGATTCACATTCAAATCAACACCAACCATACCCGTTGATGTTGAGGTATTCAAATAGGGTGAAGCCGGTACATCAATGAAGCATTTAACGATATAGTAGTCACCATGGTCCTCAAGCGACCATCCAATCGACTTCCCGTACTTCTTCTTATCTTTCAGGTTCATTTGTGTCTGAATGGCACGATTGACATGGTCTTGGCCATAAGGAAAAACAACGTTAGAGAGATTAATCACACATTGATCAATTGTCTTGAAGGTAAGGGCATGCATCTCTGGGTGATAATGAAAGACAAAGTTACCTGATTTGGCATCTTTGCGCCCAGAAATGGTCGTCTTACCGTAACGTGCTGCTGCCCAATCTTTCTGCCAACGCTCAGGATGAGCGTGATAAGACTTTTGCGTTAACCGGCCGCGCGCGAGTTTCTTACTCCCGAAACACACACCCGTCACTTTGTTTGTCAATTGAATCAATTGTTTTTCATATCGATCTTTCTTAAAGTTCAATTGGCCCAAGCGAGACTTTAGATATTTGATTTCAACATCAAGGTGTTGATGTTCAAAATCATAGGCGCAGTAAAATAAGCGTGTGTAGCGCTTATATGTCACAACAAAAAAGGCCCCTTTTTGTTGTTCACGTGATGTCTTATTGAACATCGGTGTTTCTTTGACAAAAGAGCCTTTTATTTTTTGAAGTGTCGTCAAGCGCGCCTTCGTCGCTTTTATTTTTCTTTTAACGGCGTTGATTTGTTCTTTTTTATTACGCATGTACATGTTCTTCAATTCTCTTTGCGCGGATAGAAGCGCCCGTCCTTCTTGAACAGCGCTGTTCGCATAATAATCATTTAATCCGTAACGTTGCTTTAACCGTTGATGGATGGAGACGGAACTTTTCGCTTTCGAGCCCCTAAGCTCACGGACCTCCGCTTGATACCGAAAATGTTTGGCTTGATTAAACACCCGGAGGGTGTGATCCATGGACATAACAAAATCAGCGTCGATCGTATGCTTATATAAGCGATTTGAAAAAATGGCCTTCATGCCCATGATGCCCACCCTCTCTTTGTTTTGTGATGATCATTGTTAATGCTTTAATTATACCACGCGGAATATATGTTTGTCACTTCAAAAATATTCAAAAAGAAGCGATTCATCACCCACCTAGTGCTAACGCACTTGAGGAAGGTGTCTTCTCGCCCTAAAACGATAAATCAAATAATGAGCCATTTAGAAAACGAGCGATATGTTAAAGTAGTTAAACAAAGACCAAAGGAATATAAAGTAACTGATGATTTTTTGGGAAATATATTAATGAACTAAGCAGTGGATAGACGACGCTATACTAGACAGTTTCGCTGAGGTTAATTAAACCTATGAGGCTCATCACTCGAGGGAGAGGCTACCCATGGAACAAGAGCACGCCAATCGTTCTCGAAAGCATTTGAAGAACAAGTCGTCAAACGATTCTTAGCCGGAAAAACTAGAAACGAGATTATTAAAGCGTTTGAGGTAGTGTCATCAGCCTTTGATAAGTGGATTCGTCGCCGATAGAGAAATCTATTATAAAAATAGGGGGAATGGATTAAGCATTAGATCAAACGTTCTCTCTCAGCAAAAAGCACACCTCATCGTAATGTCGTCGCAGAAGCAGCATTTAAAACACTAAAAACAGAATGTATTTTACGCGAACCATTTGTTTCACAAGAAGCGTTAGCCGTGGGTGCATTTTCAATTGCTCTGCTAAATTTAAAGACAATGCATTCAGGAATGAGTTTAAGTGCGCTGAGAGAGAAAGTGCCTGTTCTTTCTTTCGCGACGTCGATTAAAACGACCATGATCCTTAGTGAAAGATTAGTTAAACCGGTTAATCGCAAACGGGGACAGATCGACGTTTGCTTTACCAGAGATTAATAGATCGCTTAAAGCTTTACCAACCGCACTACTAAATTTAAATCCATGTCCAGAGAATCCGGCCGCAATAGCAACATGGCTATAGCTAGGGTGGAGATCAATAATGAATTTTTCATCAGGTGTCTGTGTATACATACACGTTTTTCCGTAGTTGAGTTCATGAACATTTGGGAAATACTGATGTAAAAATTGTGTTAAGTCGGTTTGATCTTCTAGTTTCTCACCAAAGGGCTGTATTGATTGGTTCGGATCTATTGATTCGCCTCCGTCATGTCTACCTAACTTTAACCCTGCTTGGTTGATACTCGGGAAGCCATAATACATGCCAGCGTCAGTATCGAATGAAAAGGCAGGAAACGCCTGGTGGTTGTATTGTTCTTCATCCGCATCAAACCAGGCAAACGTCTTTCTTACCGGTGTCAAAGGAAGCTCTAAATCTAGCCTTTCAAGGACCTCATTCGACCAAGCACCAGCTGAAACAATTAAGGCATTTGCCTGACAGGTGACTTCATCGGTTTTAACCGTGACCTGGTGCTCTTTTACTGATATATCACTGACCTTACTATTCGGAAGAAGAGTCGCTCCGTGTCGTTCTGCCAGTTCTCGGTAAGCTGTAATAGCTTCTTCACAGGCTAACACCCCAGATGTTGGTTCATAGCAACCGGTAAAATACTTGGGAATCGTAAGACCAGGCCAGCGCCGTTGAATCGTCTCAGCCTCATCACTTCTAGTGGTAACGCATAATCATTGGCACTTGAAATCGTCGATCGAATAAAGTCAGAATCAGGCTCTCCTACATTTAATACCCCTGTCTGCATAAAGATCTTCCTATCAGACGCTTCTGCTAAATCCTCCCAAAGTTTTTTTGCTTCAAGCACTAAAGGTACATATTCAGCCCCCTCACCATAAGCATAGCGTATTATTCTTGTCTCACCGTGGTGACTACCAGATTGGTGCGGTGGATCAAACGCATCGATTAATAAGACATTCTTTCCACTTTTAGCTAAATAGTACCCTGCCGCCATACCAACGGACCCGGCACCAATCACAATCACATCATAATGCATCGTTTCTTCCCCCTATGTATTTAATCGGTGACGTTTTAAATTGTCGCTTCAGCCTGATAGAGTGATGGCTGTAAACGTCGCCTAATCGTTTCTGTTTAATCATCATTGTATCATACGCATACTTGTATCTTGACACAGTATGCTTTTCCCTCTGTCATCAAATGAAAAAGTTGACCCAGACGATACGGTCATTGTTCATCGTCAACAAACAGCTGAAACAGGTGACATTGTGATTGCGGTGATTGATGATGAGGCAACTATGAAACGTTATAACCCAATGGCTCGCAAGTGATTCTCCAATCAGAGAATCATGCGTATGAACCCATTTTAATGGACAGTGCGGATGTGAAGATTAACGGAAAAGTCATCGGTGTACTAAAAGGAAAGTGATACGTTTAATAAGGCTCGGGGCATGGGAGAAACGGTGCCCCGAGCCTTATTTTTGATGACATGCTTCTTTAAAAATCGTTCGGTGAACAGTCGTGGACTTTCACTTGTCCATTTCGTCATTAAGAAAGACTAACGAAAAGAAGCTTGCCAAATGAACAGGCAAGGTTCTTCTAGTCGGTTATATTAAATTGAGCTGACGACTAAGTGATTGACTTAGTTATTAGCAAAAGCTTAAACAGTCGTCACATTAAATTTTACCGATAAGATAAGGTTGTTTACCGTCTCTTAAGAAGATAGGGATCGTGTCTATACTTGCGATTACCTTTTGCCACTGACCACCTTCAAATACTTGACCCGTTTGTGCGTCTGTCCATACAGCTCCCTTTGGTAAGAATACGTGACGCTCAGTCGCATACGCTTCTACTATTGGGGCGACTAAAATGTCCGGACCGTACATATATTGCGTGTCTAAATCCCATGCTTCTTTCTCTTCAGGAAACTCATAAAACATGGGACGTATCACGGGTGCGCCTACTTTATGGGCTTCTTTCATGAGTTGTCTTGTATAATCACGCATGTCCTCGCGTATAGCAATGAATTTTTTCATAATCTGATAATTCTCTTCGCCGTAACTCCAAACCTCATTCGGTGCGCCTGTCCATTCTGTCGGTTCACCGTCGGCTTTAAATAGCTCTTCATGTGGCATGCGACTGCCATGTATACGCATGACCGGACAAAATGTCCCGAATTGGAACCAGCGAATAAGCAAGTTTTGAAAATCCTTGTCGTAAATATTGCCACCGTGGAAACCACCAATGTCGGTCGTCCACCACGGAATACCCGACAAGCCCATATGGAGTCCTGCGACAATTTGGTTGCGGAAGTCTTGGTAGGTTGAGTGAATATCACCGGACCAAACTAACGTACCGTATTGTTGACTACCAGCCCATGCACATCGCACCAAGTTCACGATGTCGGATTGTCCATTACTTTGTTGTCCTTCATAAAAACCTCTGGCGTATTCTCTAGGATAGATATTTCCTTGTTGCAGCACGCTTCCTTCATAATACCGATAATTATCAAAATCATAGGTTGAAAATTCAGGTTCGGCTTCATCTAACCAAAACAATTTAATCCCATGTTTGCCGTAATGCTCGTGGCATTTTTCCCACACATATTTTCTTGCTTCTGGATTCGTCGCATCATAAAACACATTGTTGCCATGAAAACTCATTTGAACGTTAAGGCCACGGTCTGTTTGGACTAAGAGTCCTTTTTGGTGCATATCTTGGAAGTTTTCACTACGCCAATCTATTTGTGGCCAAATAGAGACCATGACTTCCATCCCGTATGAACGTAATTCATCTACCATCGCTTTAGGATCTGGAAAGGACGCTTCATCGAATCGGAAATCTCCGCAACGTGGCCAGTGGTAATAATCGATGACAAAAACATCGACAGGAATGTTGCGACGGTGGTATTCTCTAGCAATCTCGAGGACTTGCGCTTGATTATGATACCGTAATTTACATTGCCAGAATCCTAATCCATATTCAGGCATCATCGGCGTGCGCCCTGTAACAGCACTATATTGTTCTTCGATCTTTGCTGGGGTATCTCCAACGGTCAGCCAATAATCTAATTGCTTTGTACTGTCAGCACGCCATTCCGTTGTATTGTTACCAAACGACACGCTGCCAATCGCTGGGTTATGCCAAAAGAAGCCATAACCAAGATTAGAGACATAAAAAGGAATAGAAGCTTGAGAGTTGCGGTGGGCTAATTCGATATTACATCCTTTTAAATCTAGTAGGTCTTGTTGATACTGTCCCATCCCGTATATTTTTTCATTTGGATTAGCTTCAAATGTGGCTTTTAAGCGGAAATCACCACCAATATGCGCTTTAAAGAAACGGGCTTTACGAACAAGCGCGCCTCCACCGTTTATTTCTCTTAAAATCGGCTCTTTCTTATCATTATAGAAAGTAACAACAGCCGCACTGTTCCAGCCTCTCGTGTCAATCGTCGCAGAAATATTACCATTAGTTATGGTAGCGACATCCTCTTGGATCTCAATGGTGGCGGTTGATGCTTGTGGAAGTAGGGCGCTGCTTTTTAAATCTAACGGGCCATTTGGAACGGACACGACTCTGAAACTATTCTCTCCCCAGCTCATAATACGTAACGTTTCACCGGCATGATGGTACTCTAAATATTCTGGTCCTTTTGTGAAAACTGACATAGGACGCCTCCTCTTATTGTTATTAATGTAAATTATAGAGAGTAGACGGTGTTATATCCTTTATTATCATGTCAAATAGTATGACGATCGTGTCATTTTACGATAGTGTGTTGGCGTTATGCCGGTCACTTTTTTAAAGACAATCGAAAAGTAATTACTACTGTCAAAACCGACGTCTAAAGCAATATCAATAATAGGAGAATCAGTGTATTTAAGCTGTTCCATTGCCCGTTTTAAACGGAATTGTGTGACATATTGCATCGGTGTGGAATGAAACGATTGTTTGAAAAATCGGCAAAATTGTTCCTTACTTAAGGATAAGACCTTTGCCATTGTCTCTAAGTTAATGTCATCTTGATAGTGCGCACTTATAAAGGTGAGAATGTTCTTTTTTCTTTCTTCATTTACATCATTAGGTACGATTCCTATGTCACCTAATGGTCTGCCTTCGAGGATCTGATATAACATCAAAAAAAGATAACCTTTCATTTCTGTTTCAGCATAGTTCCGTCTGTTTTGATAGCTTTTTTCAAATGCATGTAACAAATGTATAAGGGCTTGGCTATTATGATCGTCTTGATTGATGACATACGAGGGAAGAAACGTCTGATTTAAAAAAGGTTCTAATTGAGTTGTTTGAATTTTATCATCGCGCTTACTTGCGATAAAATCTGGATGAAACACAATAGATGAGAACTGGCATTTTTTATTACTCGAAAGGTAGGCGCCATGAATAATGTTGGGTGGAATTAAAACGATCGTCTGTTCTTTTGCGACGAACGAGACTTCATTTATGACTAAATCAATGTCTCCTTCTTTTACATAAAACAACTCCGCTTCATCATGCCAATGATTATGAAAGATGAGTCCCTTTTCGTAATGGGTAATATTTTGATACAATTGCAGCGGAAAACCTTTGTTCCCATGTTGTGTTTGTTCCTTAAACTGTAAGGTAGGTTGTATGCGTGTATTCACCGTGATAACTCCTTCATATTATTTGTCTGACATGTATCAACGTCGTATCTTTTAAAATGGAAGTGCTTTCTTAAAATTATAGCTGATAGATAATCAAATGAACATCCTCCTTTAGAAGAACGAATGGTATCAGTCGCATTTTATGGGGAGTCACGTTACAATGAAAGTAAAGAAGCTCAGACACAGAAATAAGACAACATGTGTTATTTAGGGAGGAATGAACGATGCGACGGGTAATTTTTCATCTTGATGAATCTGATAAGTGGCAATTGGCGCTTAATAATGTCAACAACATGGTCGACTATGCCAGCGAAGAAGTGATTTTGTTAGTGAATGGACCGGCAATTAGTGGGTTAGTCAAAACGAGTGAAGTAAGTGATCGACTTAAACATGTGTTAAATAAAGAAGTGAAAGTGAAAGCGTGTCTGGTGTCATTAACGAATAAAGGCATCAGTCAAACGGATCTTGTGGAAGGCATTGATACTGTGCCATCAGGTGTTGTTTATTTAAGTGATCAACAACATCACGGGGCAAGTTATATTAAGCCGTAATATATAAATAAGTCATTATAAAGAGCACACACGTCTATAAGGTGTGAGGTTATACCGCTATTGATTAATCTTAATAAGATTAGTCAATAGCGTTTTTTATGTTCTTAATGCTTTGGTTTATTGATACAAGGAAAGCTTAACAGAGAAATTATATGCATTAATTAGACGAGAAAACACTGATTAAAGAAAATTTTTTAATTTAAAATAAAAAAGAAAACTATTTACAATGTGGATATTCTATGATAAATTGACAATGTAAGCGAATACAAAAACGAAAGAGGGGTTGGAATTGGACGTCAATCAATTTAAAGGAGTATTTCCCGCATTCTATGCTTGTTACGACGATGAGGGTCATGTGTCTGAAGAACGTACGATCGCTTTAGCCGATTATCTTTATCAAAAAGAAGTCAAAGGACTGTATGTCGGGGGCAGTTCTGGTGAATGTATTTATCAGAATTTAGATGAACGCAAAGAAACATTAAGAATCGTTGCAGAACGTCTCAAAGGAAAACTAACATTGATCGCTCACGTTGGAGCACCTTCTACGCGAGATAGTATCGAGTTAGCGAAGTATGCAGAGGCATTAGGGTATGACGCTTTATCTGCGATTCCACCGATTTACTTTATCTTACCGGATGAGTCAGTTATGTCTTATTGGTTGGATATTGTAAAGACAACGTCGTTACCGTTTATTGTGTACAATATCCCGCAACTAACGGGGTATCATTTAACCGAAAAAGTATTAGGTGAATTAATCAAAAATCCTAAAGTTGTCGGTGTGAAAAATTCATCGATGTCGACAATGGATATTGAACGGTTTAAATACGTTGGTGGGGAAGACTTTCTCGTTTTCAACGGACCAGATGAGCAGTTTATTGCCGGTCGTGCGATTGGCGCAACAGGTGGTATTGGTGGTACGTATGCGGCTATGCCAGAGTTATTTTTAGCTGCTGATAAGGCATTTACAGATGGCAATTTACACCTTGCTCAAAAAATCCAACAAGAAATCAACAACATTATCCAGTTACTTGTGTCTCAAAACGGACATATGTACGCGGTGATTAAAGAAATTTTACGACAACGTGGGGTTAACGTGGGCTCGGTGCGGGCACCACTAAAAGCCATTAAACCAGACGAAGTAAGTAAGATTACATCTATTAAAGACCGGATTGATCAAGCAATTGATACATTTACTAAATAAGGCATAAGGAGCTGAATGAAGATGAAAAAATTAGGTTTAATGTTCTTAAGTTTAGTATTGTTGTCTGTTATGTTAACAGCATGTGGTGGGGATGATACTGAAGGTAATGGCGGAGAGTCAAGCGATGAAGTGACGATTTCACTATGGTTAACACCTCAATGGAAAGGCGTTGTAAGTTCAGACGAAGAAGGCGCAGATTATGATAGTTTCTTTAAACATGCGGCTGAACGTTTCGAAGAAGAATATGATAAACATAATGTGAATGTTGAGATTGAAGTGATTGCTTCTGATCAACGTGATGAGTTACTAAACGTTAACCTGAATGGTGGAACACCACCAGATGTTTTCTTTGAAAGTACCTTTGCGATGGGTGATTATGTTCACCGTGGCGCGATTGCACCAATTACGGATATGATTGATGATGAAGCAAAATCAGATATCGCTGAATCGTACTGGGATGTTGTGAGCTTTGGCGATGATATTTACTTCTATCCATTCTCAAGTAACCCAGGAACGTTATCGTACAATGCTGATATGTTCCGTGCTGCAGGATTAGATGATTTTATTGCGGGTGAAGATGAGATCGCCACATGGACATTAGAAGAATTTGAAAATATCCTGTATACCTTACGCGATGATTTACCAACCGATGACTACTCTAATGCATTCCCAATGTCATTATTTGCTTTAAATAATCAAGGGGATACGTGGAATCTGTCTTATCTAAGAATGTTCGGTAACGACTTCTTTGATGAAGATGGTAATATCGTACTCAATGATGAAAGCGGTATCAAAGCGATGGAATGGTTAAAAAAGATCAAGGAAGAAGAATTATCAAATCCTGGACCAGAGTCTGTATCATCTAATGATGCTTTAGCGATGTTCCAAAACCAACAAATTGGTGTGAACTTTACGAACGCGATTCTCTTTAACAACATTAAAAATGATATGGCAAACGATGTTTCGCCAACATTTGATATGCGTTTAGCTAATATTCCGTCCGCAGATGGTGGCGCGTTAGAATTTACTTATGTCACTGGATCAGCTGTTTTTGACACGGGTGATGCCACACGTATGGAAGTAGCAAAAGACTTCGTTAAGTTCTATTCATCAGATCCTGAACTCGTCGTAGCTCAAACAAACGGTATTCCTGTGCGTTCATCTGTAGCAAGTGAATATGCGAGTGAGAATCCTAAATTTGAAGCTTATGAACAAAATGCTCAATACTTGTTCAACTTCTCAGGTAACGTACCTGGATATAACGAATTACGTCAAGTCCTTTATCCTGAACTTCAAGCCCTTTACACTGGTGAGAAAACACCAGAAGAAGCAGCGGCAAGTTATCAAGAGAAAGGTAATGAGGTTATTAATAACGCAAAAGCAGATTCTGTTATTTACTCAGAATAATGAAGTTGAAAGGAGTTGAGTCCATGGACTCAACTCCTTAAAAGAAAGAGAGGGATAAAAATGAAACGGTTGGAATCGATGAAAGACCATATCACGGGCTATCTGTTTATTGCCCCGCAAATCCTATTATTTCTAGTTTTTTTAGTCTATCCGATTTTTGAAGGTTTACGTCTAAGTTTCTATAATGTGTCATACGGAAAGGAAACGTTCATCGGATTTGATAATTATCAACAGTTGTTTGCTGATCCAGTGTTTACCAAGTCATTAATCAATACTGTCATTTTTGTTGTGGCCATTGTGGCCCTAACGGTTATTTTCTCACTGTTTGTTGCATCGGCGATTTTTGATAAAAATGCACGCTACGTGTCAGTTATACGGGGAAGCTACTACGTTCCAGTTATGGTATCGATGGTTGTTATGAGTATGATTTGGAGTTTCTTATTAAATCCAGCCAACGGTTTAATTCCTTATCTTACCCGTGAACTCGGTATGGGACATATTAATCTCTTAGGTAACTCAAAAACCGTGCTACCCGTGATTATCTTTGTCACGTTCGCTGGTAATGTCGGGCAAGCGATTATCTTATATGTGGCGTCTATGATTGGTGTACCAAAGGATTTATTTGAAGCGGCCGAAGTAGACGGGGCGAATCGTATTCAAGTGATTTTTAAAATTCTTATTCCAAGTATTCGCTCAACAACCATTTACATTACGATCTTAAATATTATTAATGTACTTAAAATCTTTGTCGTTATCCAATTACTTACCGGTGGTGGACCCAATAACTCTTCCACAACGTTAATGTATTTCCTCTACAATAATGCATTCAAATACAACCGCTTAGGTTTAGCTTCTGCGGTAGGTGTGATTATGCTTCTAACAGCATTACTGATTTCTTTACCATACCTGCGCTCAATGCTTAAAGAAGATTAAGGGGGTTAACAATTATGGCAACGGAGAAAAAAATAAAAAAAGGACCGTATGATATTATTTCTAATGTGATTGTGTCCTTTTTCGCATTACTTAGTTTATTTCCTCTTTACTGGTTATTAACAAGCTCATTTAAATATAGTTCAGATGTTGTAAAGATGCCACCCGATTGGTTCCCAACCAGTTTTACCTTAGATAACTATGTTGATTTATTTAATAATCAACCGCTTTTAGATGGGCCTTTAATAGTTTAACGGTGTCACTTGTATCCACACTGTCTCTGATTATTGTGAGTTCACTTGCGGCTTATGCTTCTCAAAGTTACGCTTTAAAGGTAGAAAACTCATCTTTATCATCTTTATTTCTAGCTTGATGATTCCAAAAGAAATTATTATTGTCCCGCTATTTAGAATCATTGATCAAATGGGCTGGGTGAACTCATTAAACGGGATGATTTGGCCAAACGTGGCGATAGCTTTTGGTGTGTTTATGTTGAAAGGATTCTTTGATCAGATTCCTGATTCGTTGCGTGAAGCCTCACGAATGGATGGCGCGAACGAATTTACCGTCTTTTATAAGATTATGTTACCGATTGTGAAACCAGGTATTGGTGCTTTATTCATTTTAAACTTCGTTCAAGTCTGGAATGATTATCTATGGCAATTAGTTATTGGTCAAGAAAGTGATGTGAAGACATTACAAGTCGGGATTGCGACTTTAATGCAAGACTTAAATCCAAACTTTGCCTATAAGATGGCAGGGGCGGTTGTTGCGGCCATTCCAATGTTACTTGTCTTTGGTTTCTTCCAAAGTTACTTTACAAAAGGAATCTCAGCCGGTGCAGTAAAAGAATAATATGACGTAAGGAGAGAGTGAGATGCAGTCAACGATCTTAGAAAAAATTAAAGGCCACTTAGTCGTATCGTGTCAGGCATTACCTGAAGAGCCATTACATAGCCCGTTTATTATGGGGAAGATGGCATATGCAGCGATGCTTGGAGGAGCGAAAGGTATTCGCGCCAATAGTGTAGCAGATATTAAAGAAATGAAACAAACGGTCGATTTACCGATTATCGGTATTATTAAAAACGTGTACGATTCTTGTGATGTATTTATTACGCCAACGTTTAAAGAAGTAAAAGCCTTGGTTGATGAAGGGGTGGATATGATCGCCTTGGATGCGACAAAAAGGGATCGCCCCGATGGTAAGACGTTAGCTGAATTGTTTAAAGAGTTAAAACAAGCCTTTCCCGACCAACTATTTATGGCGGATTGTTCCACGTTTGAAGAAGCGGTTTTTGCTGAATCGATTGGATTTGATTGTGTGAGTACAACATTAAATGGTTATACCGCTTATACAAAAGGAGAGTCACTACCGAATTTTGATTTACTAGGTCAAATGATTAACCATTGTGATATTCCTGTCATTTTAGAAGGTGGCGTATGGGAAACGGATGATGTTGAAACAGCGCTTATGCTTGGGGCACATGCAGTTGTTGTAGGCACAGCTATCACCCGACCGATGGAAATTACGAAGCGGTTTGTCGCCAAAACACAGGTGCAATCGCTGCATCACTAATGTTTAGGTAAGAAGGGAGGGAAAGTGGTGCGATATTTTGTTGCGGATATCGGAGGGACTTCCGTTAAAATAGGCGTGATTAATGAAGCAGGGCAATTTCTTAGTGAGAATAGCTATCCAACGGAAAGTGCTCAAGGTGGACAAGCCATTATTGAGAAGCTCATACGTGTAATCGAAGATTACTTGCCGATTGATGGGATTGGCATTAGTACGGCAGGTCAGGTTGATGAGGTCGAAGGCGTCATTAAATACGCCAACGAGAACATTCCTCATTATACTGGGGTGAGGATTAAAGACAGGTTGCAGTCAGTCTATAGTGTGCCGGTCATTGTGGAGAATGATGTTAATGCTGCCGCACTAGGTGAAGCGGCTTTCGGTTCAGTGACTGGAAAAAAAGATTTTCTATGTTTAACTTACGGTACGGGCATCGGTGGGGCTATTTATTTAAATGGAGAGTTACACCGAGGGTCGTCACAGGTTGCCGGAGAATTCGGCCACATGATTACACATGTCAACGGCTTACGTTGCGCTTGTGGGTTAGATGGCTGTTATGAACAGTATGCGAGTGTATCGGCTTTAATAAGACAAGCTCAAGCGGTCAATCAAACTATCACAAATGGCAAGGCACTCATGAACGTATACCACGAAGGGAATCAAGCCGTTCAACACGTCTTTGATCAGTGGATTGTGGAAGTAAGTGCAGGACTTTGGTCCTTGATAAACATATTTAATCCACGTACAATAGTACTTGGAGGAGGATTGATGGAACAATCCTTTATTATAGATAAAATCAACCAAGTCCTGAATAAGAACATCCATAAGAGCTTACACCCAATTGACATCATCCCGGCAATGTTAGGGAATAAGGCAGGTATGTTAGGGGTAGGTGCACAGCTAATCAAAGAAAAATAAGTCAAGAAGAGGTGGTTTTGTGGCGGAGTTTATGTCGAAAATTAAAACCCAGTATACATCGTTTACTAAAGCAGAAAAAAAGGTCGCCGACTATATTTTAAAACATCCGAGTGAAGTCGTATATATGTCGATTACCGATGTCGCTGATGCGTGTCATATTGGTGAGTCAAGTGTCTTTCGCTTTTGTAAAAGTATGGGATTAAAAGGCTATCAAGAACTTAAAATTATTTTAGCGCACACACTGCATACAGATCAAAATCAGACAGAGTTGACCGATGAAATATCATTAGACGATTCATTTGAAGATGTGGCTCAGAAGATACTGACAAGTAACAGTCATGCCTTGACTGAAACTTATCAACTGATTGAAAAAGAGCTGTATTTAGAAACAATTGACCTAATGATTAACGCTAAAAACATTTATTTTTTTGGTGTAGGTTCATCACAACTAACCGCTTTAGATGCCAATAATAAATTTTTGAGAATTACTAAGAAAACCCGCTGCATTACAGACCCTCACTTGCAAATTATGACGACATCGCTACTAGATGAACAAGACTTAGCGATATTCTTTTCTTACTCAGGTTCAACCATTGACACAAATGAAAATGCGCGGATTGCGAGTGAGAGAGGGGCAAAAGTTATTGCGATCACCCGCTTTGCGAAATCGCCTTTAACTAATTATGCCGATATATCGCTCTTGTGTGGCGCAAATGAATCCCCCTTCACGGTGGGAGTCTTTCAGCAAAGATTTCACAACTGTTAATCATCGATATTTTGTATACAGAATATTTAAGACGAACGAACAAAGAATCGACCGATAATAAACGGTTAACGTCAGATGCTGTACTTGGAAAGCTCTATTAATGTATGAGAAAGCGAGGTGTATCTATGAAAAGAGAAACAGTCGACGTATTAGTCGTTGGTGCTGGTATTGCTGGTGTAAGAGCAACTAAAACGTTGTTGGATAACGGCCATCGTGTGGCTCTTGTAACAAAAACTCAACTCGCCTCAGGTTCAAGTTTTTATCCGCTTAAAGCGTCCTTAGGTACACAAGTGACCAATGGTAAAGAAGATGTGGCTGTATTTTTAAAAGATATTGACGTGATGAGTCGCGGTATGCATCAAGAAGAGATTGCTAAAGTATACGTCAACGAAATTGAATCAGCCGTTAATGAATATGAGACGATTGGTATTGATGCGACGCCATTATCAGGCGTAAGAAAGGCGTGTTTTGCTGAACATCAACGACGGATTTATTTATTAAAAGATTGGAATAAGATTCGTAAAAATATGCGGGAGATTTTAGAAGAGTATCCATGGCTTACACTGCATGAGAAAACAACCGTTTTTTCGTTGTATAAACAAGACGGTCGTATTGTTGGAGCTGTGATGCTAGATCAGAATAATGACTATATTTACGTAGAAACAAAAGCGGTGATTTTAGCGACCGGTGGCTTTGGTAATATCTACAAACATAACCTCAACCCAGTAGATGTCGACGGTTCGGGTCATATTCTTGCCCTTGGTGCGGGAGCCTCTTTAGTGAACATGGAGTTTATTCAGTTTATTCCCGGGATGACGCAACCAAAATATAAAACGCTATTTGGCGAACATACGCTCAATTATTGTTTAGATGTTGTTGATGAGAATAATCAATCGTTGTTTTCAGAGTCGCAGTTAACAGAAAAAGAAATAAAAGACATACTTGCGATCAGAAGTACGCACGGGCCTTTTACTCATACATTGGATTCTCGAACATTTGATATCTTAATGATGAAGTCTATCGTTAAACATAATAATGAAAACGGTCTCAGATTGCTGTTTGATACTGCGTTGTATGAGAATAAAACAGAGTTTTATACTACTTATTTAGATTGGTTGAAAGAGCGTGATATTGATTTAGTAAAAGATCCGATTAAGATTAGCCCGTTCGCTCATGCGAGTAATGGTGGTGTGTGCATTGATGTAAATGGTCAAACAGAGGTAGAAGGATTATACGCAATAGGTGAACTGTCAGCAAATGTAGAAGGTGCTAATCGTCTAGGAGGCAATTCAACCGGTGCCAGCATGGTTTTTGGAAAGCGGGCAGCAAATCATTGTCATCATTATATAGGGCATACTTCTCAATATTCAGTGACGGATCAGTCTGTGCTGGAGCATATTCATGACGTCTTGAGAAATAACGTATCTAATAAGTCAAAAAGATTATTAGATGATACAAAACTGAACCAAATAATATCTGAAATTAAAGAATTACTTTGGTATCATGCGAATGTTGTAAGAAACGAGCAAGACTTAATGGCTGTACTTGATCGCTTACATGCATTAACGCACCAGATCAATCCCGAAGTATTTCTTGAACATAAACAGCTACGGAAGCTATACTTAAAAGCAAATAATTATTTACAGCTTGGTGAAGTATTGATTCAGGCAATGCTCATGAGAAAAGAGAGTCGCGGAGCCCATTACCGTGAAGACTACCCTCATGAAGACCCGATGTATGCTAAGCCCATTGTCATTCATCAAAGAACAGGAAAGTTAGCGTTTCATTTTGAAAATAATGAAGTTGAAGGAGAATAAGGATGGAAGGAAAAAGTGCATTTATGTCAGGGTTATACGTCGTCACCGATTGGTTTGTCAATCTAGCCTTTTTGAATTTTCTCTTTTTTGTTATGACGTTGCCATTTTGGTTACAGCTGATCAACACTATCGCAGCTGAGGCTCTTTCAGTCTGGCATGTTGGTGTGCTCTTTATATTAGGAACGAGTTTACTTTTTCCGTCCTTTCAAGCGATGTTTGTCGTTTTAAACAAGTTGTTAAAGAGTCCAGATTCAATGAAGTTAGTAAAAACCTATTTGATGGCATTAAAGGAACATTATATGCTTAGCTTAAAGCCAAGTGCTTTTTTCAGTGCTATGTGGTTGTTACTTAGTTTGGATTACTACGTGCTAAACCCGTTACATTCTGTAATTGGATGGGTATTATTGTTTATCGGTATCATCTTTTTTGTCTGGACTTTTAACTTTTTTGCGGATATTGTCAATCAAACAATGCCCTTAAAGAAACAGTTAGTGTCTTCTTTACAGGATACGATTAAACGGCCAAAGGTGATGGTATTATTTCTTTTATTAAATACAATCATGATGTTTTTAGTCGTGATGAGTGCATGGTTTCTTATTCCCTTTTTCGTGGTGAGTGTCAATGCGGTACTTGCTTTAAAAATAAGAGAAATGTCACTAACAGTAACCAATTAAATACTAAAGAAATGTAACTGTAAGAGGTGAATCAATCACTTTTTACGGTTTTTTTATTGGAAAAATAAAGAAATGAAAAATATGTACCCGCTTTATCTGCATAGCGGTATAATATCAACAGTGTGTTGAGTTATATGACGATTATCAATAGTATAAATGTGATGTAACTTTTCCATAAGCCGATTAAATAGATAGAAGTTAAGCTGTTCCACATTAATGTGGAAGAAAGATGTCATGGTTGAAAAAGAAAGCGTTTACTATAATGAAAGTGTAAAAGGTAAAGGGGACATGGATATGAATAAAACAGATGCGCGAAGATTTCATCTTTATAAGTTGTTAGCAGAAGAATTAGATTACCGGCCGGCTAATTTTTTTAGTAACCAATTATCCGTTTCTACAAAAACGATTTACGATGATGTTGCGTTTTTAAATGGTGCAATGGATGGGACAACTTGTATCGAAAAGATGCCTAGAAAGGGCTTGCTCTTAAAAGGTTCAGCTCAAGCAAAAGAAATTTTTGAGAAGAAGCTCATTGAACAATTATCCCCCCGTCATTTATCTTTTTCACCTGAAGAAAGACAGCGTGAGATTGTCAAACGATTGTTTTTACAAAATGAACAGATGACCTACGAACAATTATCAGCAGACTATGTCGTCAGTGCTAGTTCACTAAGAAAAGATATGGAAGAGATTCAAACGTTTTTGACTGGCAAAGATGTTCAATTAATTTCAGACCATTTTGGCACACGCCATAGAGGAGAAGAGAAAGATATTCAACATGTTTTAAAACGTTATATTTTTTCACTATTGGATGATGCACCATTAGTAGATGTAGTGAAACGTATGTCTATTTTAGAGGATTTGGCTGAGCAGTTTTTTAATCCAACGGTCATTCAATTTGTTCATCAAGTCTATGGCAATCTGATCGCCAAAGCGGGTAGACCTTTAAGTGATTATTACAAAGACTCGCTCTATATTAGTTTATTGATTTATGTTCAACGCCTTTATATTGGCTGTCACACGACAAAGAAAAAACAAGTTTTATTGAGAATGTGACGTATATGGAGTCGTATTTGATTGCGGTAGAACTTTCGGAATGGATGCATCATACGCTTGGTTTAGTGTTAGAAAAGCATGATATTGAGTATTTATCAAGTTTATTATTTGCTCATGACATTAAACCCGTACTCGAAATGCAACAAGCCCATCCAGAAAATGTGGAGATTGTTAAACAGTTGATTAAAAAAATGAGTCATATGTTGGAAGTAGACTTACAACATGATTCGCATTTGTTTCATGTGTTGATTGCCCATATGACAACGATGATTTACCGCTTAAAATTAGGCATAACCTTAACAAATCCGTTACTTGAAAGTATTAAGCGTCAATACAGTGTGTTATTTAATATTGTGTGGTACTTAATGAATGATATAGAAGAAACTTATGATATTCAATTAAACGATCATGATATTTCTTTTCTTACTATTCATTTTCAAGTATCCATAGAAAAAAAGATTCCAATGAACAAAATCTTGATTGTGTGCGAGAAAGCTTTAGCCACCTCAGAGTTAATTTACAACAGAATTAAACACGCGTTACCTGCGACAAATATGATAGAAACAATCTCACTCTCAGATTTTTATCAAAATAATCTAGATGAAGTAGATTTAATCATTTCGTCTGTACCACTGACCTATGAAAAGCAACCAGTGATTTATGTCTCACCGTTAGTCACAGAGTCGGAGATGATGTGTATCAAAAAACAATATGATGAGATGAGTCAAAGTAAGTTGGTTCTTAAACCGAAGCTAACTAAATCAGAAACAAAGCTTGAAAAGTATTTAATAAAAGATAATATTTTTCTTCATAAAGCGTTTAAGACAAAAGACCAAGTCCTCGACTTTTTCTCAGAAGAAGCGTATCAACGAGGATTAGTCACTGGCGAATTTAGACAATCGCTTTACGAACGAGAAGCAATGGGGGAAACAAGCTTGTACACTGGCGTCGCGATACCTCACGCATCAAGTCATACAATGAGACAATCGTTTATCTCCATTGTCTCATTGACACATAAGATTCAGTGGGGATCAAACAAAGTACAGCTCATTATTTTTATTGGCGTAGCTGAAAAAGATATTAATGAGATTAAAGATGTGTTTGCTGAGCTGTACCAATTAATTGAGAAAAAATCCTATGTCGAACACATAGTGTCGATGACGGATACTAGTGACTTGCTGATGTTTATAAATGAAAATACGCCTGTATAGATTGGAGTAATAATATGTTATTTGATAAGGAAATTATCATCCTACAACAAGAAAATATGTCTTCAAAAGAAGCGGTCTTAAAAGCTTTAGCGCAATGTTTTAAAGACAAAGACTTAGTAACCGATCAGTTTATTGATGGTGTGATTAATCGTGAACAAGATTTTCCAACGGGTTTGATTGTCAATAATATTGGTATTGCCATTCCGCATACCGATAGTGACAAAGTAAAACAATCACAAATCGGCTTTATGTCGCTAAAAGAACCCGTGGCATTTCAAGCGATGGATGGTTCCGAGAAGAGCGTCCCGGTGCGTCTTGTGTTTATGCTCGGTCTAAAAGAAGCGCATGAACAGTTGGATATATTAAGAAAATTAATGGATTTGATTCAGAAACAAACCGTCTTAGAAGCGTTACTTTCTTGCACGAATAAAGAAGACTATTTAACCATTATTCGAACGGAAAACCTAATTTAGTGAGGGAGGAATTTTTATGTTAAATGCACTACAGTGGTTTGTTGATTTAGGGGCAACTGTCGTCTTACCTATTCTTATTTTTGCTTTTGGTCTGATTCTAGGAGCCAGACCTGGAAAAGCGTTTATATCAGGTTTAAAAGTAGGGATTGGTTTTGTCGGTCTAAACCTTGTTATTGGCTTGCTAGGTAATTCACTTGGACCAGCAGCTCAAACAATGGTCGAACGCTTTGGCCTAAGTTTAACGACCATTGATGTTGGGTGGCCAGCAGCTGCAGCGATCTCTTACGGGACGATTCTAGGAAGTTTATCTATTCCTGTTGGTATTATCATTAATATTGTTCTATTAGTGTTTGGTCTAACAAAAACGTTAAACGTAGACATTTGGAATTTCTGGCATGCGGCTTTTGTTGCTTCACTTGTGTATGTCATTACCGATAACTTTGCCTTAGGTCTCTTTACAACCGCGGTCTACTTCATGATGATCATTTTACTAGGCGATGTAATTGGTCCGATTATTAATAAGTTTTATGGCTTCCCAAACATTACGTTTCCTCACGGGACATCGGCGCCAGGGTTTCTCTTTGCGGTGCCGATGAACTGGTTGTTTGACCGTATTCCTGGTTTTAATAAATTAGAAGCAGACCCAGAATCCATTCAAAAGAAATTTGGTGTTTTTGGTGATACGACGGTGATGGGTTTAATCATCGGTTTAGTCATCGGTGTCTTAGCTGGTTATGATGTTGGTGGTGTGGGTGAATTAGGCGTTTCAACAGCCGCTGTTATGATTTTGATGCCAAGAATGGTGTCACTGTTAATGGAAGGGTTAACACCAATCTCTGAATCCGCAACAGAATTTGTTAGAAAAAGATTCCCAGGAAGAGAGCTTTATATCGGGATGGACTCAGCTTTATCAGTAGGGCACCCAGCTGTCTTATCTTCTTCCCTCTTACTTGTCCCGATTACGATTGCGTTAGCATCATCTTGCCAGGTAACAGTACGCTCCCATTTGGTGATTTGGCGACGATTCCATTTGTGGTAGCGTTAATGGCAGCGGTATTTGGTGGAAATATTATTCGTACTGTTGTCGGTGGCACGTTTTATATGGCATCCATCCTTTATATTACGTCATGGGTTGCGCCATTAGTTACAGATGCGGCAATCGCTTCAAACTTTGATATGGCAGGTAACTCAAGTATTACGGCGATGGCAGAAGGCGGTCTATGGACAACGTTAATGTATGTGCTCGCATCCGACCATTTAGGTTGGATTGGTATTGGCATCATCGGTATCATCACTGTTTTTGGACTGTTTTATGTCAATAAGGTAAGACCCAATCGTTCACAGGTGAAAGAGGAGGCGTCATGATGAAAAAATTACTAATAATGTGCGGGACAGGTGTCGCAACGTCAACGGTCGTGACAGGTAAAATTAAAGATTGGTTAAAAGATCATGGGTTAGACAAAGAGGTCACGTTGTATCAATCAAAAGTGGCAGATGAGATGAATAAAATTGATGATTACGATGCGATTGTCACCACAACGGTTGTTCCAGACAAAATTAAAAGTAAAGTAATAAACGGCGTCCCGCTTCTGACAGGCATTGGTGCTGATCAAGTTTATGATGAGATTAAACGTCAATTGAGCTAATTTTACAGTTGAATCGACACATCTTGTGTCGGTTCTTCTTAACTATTGGAGGGAAGTAGTATGCTAGTCAGTTCAACAGAATTATTTCATATCGCAGATAAGAAGAACTTTGCGATTCCAGCGACAAACTTTATTGATGCACTAACGGCTAAAGTTTATACAGAAACAGCCGAATCGTTAGGTTTACCATTAATTTTAGCGTATGCTGAGTCGCATCAAGATTACCTTGGTTTAGAAGAAGCGGCCTGGATTGGTAAACACTATGCAGAAAAAGTAAGCGTGCCTATCGTTTTACATTTAGATCACGGCTCGGATCCCACCTTTATAAAAGAAGCGATTCGCTTAGGTTTTACATCGGTTATGATTGATGGCTCATCGTTATCTTTTGAAGACAATGTTCAGGTAACGAAGTCGATTGTTGAATATGCTCATTCACACGGGGTTGTTGTCGAAGGGGAAATTGGTCATGTCGGCTCTAATACCGTTTCATATGAAGGGGAAGATAATGATCAATCACAGTATACGACGTTAAGTGAAGCAAAAGCCTTTAGCCAATCTACGGGCATCGACTCATTAGCCATCTCCATTGGAACGGCCCACGGTGAGTATACAGGTAAACCTGAGATTAACTTTGAACGATTAAATGAAATCGATAAGGAACTGTCGGTGCCCCTTGTGTTACACGGCGGTAGTTCGACAGGGGATGAGAATTTAAAGCGCTGCGCAAGAGAAGGAATGCGTAAAATAAATATTTTTACAGATTTAATAGTGGCGGCGCATAAAGAAGCACAAACACAAACACCACATTATATGGCGTTAAGAGATAATCTCGAACGAGGGTTTAAAGAGGTATTAACCCACTATTATCATGTATTTGAAACACAACCAATAGAACTGAAGGATGATACTATGAAACATTCAACGAAGAGTCGACCATTTTTTATGATCAACCCAAAGTCGTATTTAACCGGCAAACATGCATATGAATTAGCTATTGCTGCCGACCGGTATGCAGAAGCAGCTGATTTTGATGTGTATTTTACTGCGCAGTATGTTGATTTAAAAGCCTTAGCTGATCAAACAAACAATCTTATCATCACAGCCCAACATATGGATGGGATTCATTTAGGACGAGGGATGGGATTTGTAACGGGGGATAGTTTAAAAGAAGCAGGGGTATCGGCGGTGATGCTAAACCATGCTGAACATCCATTAACCCTTTCTCAACTTGTTGCTTCCATCGATAAAGCAAAAGCAGTTGGCATAACAACGATTGTATGTGCTGACTCTGTTAAAGAAGCGAAAGCCATCGCCATGTTAGCACCCGATATCATCTTATGTGAACCAACAGAATTAATTGGAACCGGACAAACCAGTGATGCTAGCTACATCGAGAAAACGAATGAAGAAATTCGGGCGATTTCTTCAGATATTCTTGTTATGCAAGCGGCAGGGATTACCACACCAGAAGACGTCTATCATACAATCGCAAAAGGTGCAGATGGTACGGGATGCACGAGTGGTATCGTGTTAGCTGATAATCCAAGTGTGATGGTAAGAGATATGTTACAAGCCGTCACAGACGCAACAAAAACGGATAGAAAGTAGGGAAACTATGGCAACTTATTACGACCAACTGATACTCACATCAAATGGTACACGTGTCACATATCACAACATTACAAATCAAATTCGAAAAATAGTCGAAAAAAGTCAAATCACTCATGGTATTTGTGTGGTTTCTTCACCACATACAACATGTTCCGTTGTTTTTGAAGAATACGTTCATGATACCGACTTTAATGGTGATGAGTACATTCAAGTCGATCTTAACCGAATATTAAATAAACTGATTCCGCGACAACTAACAGAGTCAGATTATCTCTATCCAGGACAAGCCCATGTTGATTTTCTTCACGGTTTGGATGATCCTGATTATCCGACGGATGAAGCGACAATATTAAATGCGGATGCGCATCTTCGAGCGACGCTATTTGGCTCTAGTGAAAACTTTGTCTTAAAAGATAAAACATTGCTTATCGGTTCTGTCGGGTATATATATTTTATCGACTGGGACCAAAATAGAGTACGTGATCGTAAGTGTAATATCATGATAGTTGGAGACTGAGTTAATTAAACCGCCACGCAACAATGTGGATGTTAAGAAATATGTATCGATAAATAAAGAGCGCGGAACTGTGTAGCAACAGTCAACGTGCTCTTTTTTCGTGTGTATGTGTTTGATCGTCTTAACGCTTGCATATGGGCTAGATTGTGAAGTGAAACAATTTAAGTTAAAAACTTAAACTGCCTGACATCAAATTTTTAAAACGACATCGTTTGGCGTTGTTAAGGTTATCCTATGACTAAGAGGCAGGCATGTTACAAAAACAAGTCAAAAAATATCTAAAGCTGAATGTTTAAAAGAACTTCACCGCGAGTATAAAAGCATAAGGAAATTCGGCACATTGTATCGGATAAAAACAGCTGAATTAGCTTATGCTATTGTGAAAGAGACTCCAGACGTTTTTGTTTTTTAAACAAACAGTCTATGCGTAGAATTGTTCAATAGGCTAAATTAAAGCCTGCCATTAATAAGGAACGAGAAGATGATGTGGTGAAATTTTTACATGTACTTTATCGTGACCGCTCAAGTGATAATCCGCTCTCGTAAACATTGCAACAAGAAGTACTTAAAAAAAGCAAGCAGCCCTATCGATTAGTAAAAGTATCTCCTTCTAAATAAAAAGATGTTTCATCTATGAGGCATGGGAATAATAAAAGCGTACGGATCTGCTTTTATACAGATCCGTACGCTTTTTTAAATGAATAAAGGTTTAAAGCTATGGCGTTAACAATGGTAAGTCTGCCGTTTTTTATAAATCATGTACCCGATACTCATGACGATAAGTAATCCGCCAATGACTAATAAGTTAAAGATGTGAGAGGCCGTATGTGGCAGTGCGTCTCCATTTTCTGCACTTGGCGTGTCGTTTGTATCGTCAGGGTGTGTTGACGTCTTGTCATCGTCATCGGTTGATGTATCCTCACCTGTCGTAAACGTGGCATCATTGTACACCGCAAATGTACTAAAGTGGTTAACGGTTGTTATAACGTAGCCATCACGGTATGATCCACCAACATCTTCCCAGGTTTGGGTCTCTTCATTAAAATAATAAATCGATAAAGCATCCGTCTCTGTCTCATCGATATTAAAGGCTAATGTCACAGGGTGATCAAATGCCGTAACTTCCTTACCGCTTGACGTCACACTAAACGTATAGATGGGACTCACAGCTTGATCGCTATAGACAGGTGTAAATGCGGTCGTTTTTGAGATAGCAATCACACTCTCACCAGATAAGTCTTTTGAGTGAATCGATACTGTCACATCTTTTGTGACGACTTTGATCACGGCATTTTTTTCTTGTAGCTTTTGGACGTGTTCTTTGGATAACACGAGTGATGAAGTATCGGTCAGAGTTACGGTTAATGTCCCGTTAGATTTAAATGCTTCGATCTGTTTATCTAACACTGTAGCTGAGTCATCATCTGTATTTGTTTGATCATCGTTCGTGTCTTCTTCATCTTCTTCCGGGTCAGTTGATGGATCATCAGGATCAGTGACCGGTGGTGATGCTTCTTTTGTTTCACCGGTGACCGTTGTGCCGTCATGTGTGACGAAGTAATCAATGGTCTCGCCGTTTAAGAAATGAAGACGAAGGGTCACTTCTTTATTTGCTTCAACCTCGTTAAAAAGCCGACTGATGTTGTTCCACTCATCATAAATGAGCGTGAGTACATCATCTTCATAGTCTGGTGAAAAGACATAACCGAACTCTTTAAATGTTGTCCAGTTTTGTGGACCAGCTGGTCCAGAACCATCGCTATAGAAAGCTTCTAAGGTAATTAATTGATTCCCTTGATAGTTGACTGGAATGGCAAAGTCTTGAATAGGAGCAGTATGATTTTTCAAGGTGACTTTTCCTGATACGAAAAGGTCCACCGTCCAATCAGCCCCTTCATCAAATTGAAGCGTCAACGTGCCTTGATGGCCAATGGTTGATCGATCAACGATCGAGTCAAGGAAGGATTGAGTAAAGGTCAAGGTTGCATCAACAAGCGTAAACGCGTCTCCATCATTTAGTGTCGTGTCGTTGTAGACAACACGTTGAAGGGTTCGCCCATTTAGTTCTAATGCTAGTGTCCGCGCAGTCACGTCTTTATTTAAATCAAAATAAAGATAGTCTTGATTAGCCGTTGCCGAACGACCAGCGATACTTGCTTTTAGCATGTCTCTTAATTCAGTATCAAACCATTGGTAGTTGTTTCGGTCGATATGTTGACCGTTATCCCACAACATATGAACCAAATCATGTTCATTCATATAGTTAATCACATATTCAAAGAACTTCAGTTTCTCGCCTTGTTGAATGGTACCGGTATGTTGGTCAAATCCTAGTAAACCAAATTCACCTACAACGACGGGCGTATCAATGGCACTGAAAATGTCATGTGTCTTCCCAAGATAATCTTCGACATGTTGCTTCGAGTCTTGTTCGAAGGTAGTATAACCGGCAATATTAACACTAAATGGCCAGAAGCATAGTAATGGACGGTTGCCATGATGAGGTCATCATGTTGCGCGTCAATCCATTCAGCGGTTGCGTTTAAGTAGTGCGCATCCATCGCGGTATGCATCGTTGGAATGATGACCGGACGAAGAGCGTTATTCCCACCACTACCTCTAACAATCTGCATAAAGGCATCGTTTAATTGATTGAGATAGCCTTGGGCTAAGTCATCTTCAGGATTAAAGCGCGGTTCATTAATGCTCTCAAAGCTAAGATCAACCGGATAATCTTTAAAATGCTCAGCGAGTTGTTGCCAAATGGTTTCAAAGCGTTTGAGCGTGGCTTCAGGGTCTTGTGGCATCTCATTTTCAATCCATACCCAAGAATCGTGATGGATATTCATCATCACCTTCATATCACGCATCAAAGCGCAATCTACGGTTTGAGTAATCCGAGCGAGATAATCAGGGTCAATCATATCGTCATCAGTTAAACGACCGTCAAAGGTAATGGGAATCCGAATACTCTTGTAGCCAGCGTCACTGACAAATTGAATTAGCTCTTCTGTGACACGTGGATTACCCCAAGCGGTTTCATCGGTTACCTCCCCCGCAACCGCGTCATAGGTGTTTCCTAAGTTCCATCCAGGTTGCATCGTGTTCGCATAGTCATCAATCGTGTAGGTCGAGACAGTCTCATCTTTTTTAATGATGGTTTGTTCAATGACTTCACCACTTAAGAAATGAAGCTTCAATGTGACTGGACGGTTGTCATCGATGTCATCAAATAACCGTGAATGACCGTCCCACTCATTATAAGTAAAGACCAATTGATTGTTGTCATAGTCTGGTGAAAAGACATAGCTAAATTCTTTAAATGTCGTCCAGTTTTGTGGACCGGCACCTGACCCGTCAGGATAGACCGCTTCAAGGGTCATGAGTTGATCCCCGTTATAATCAACAGGTAAAGTGAACGTCTGGTAGTCATCACTATTCGTCCCAACTGTTGGTGTATCATAGACGCGTAAATCAATCGTCCAATCAGCCCCGTCATCAAAGCTAAGGGTAATGACACCCTTTGTCCCAATAGCGGACGCGTCAACGACTGACTGTAAAAAGTCGTCAGTAAATGTAATCGTATCATCTGTCAGATGATAATCCATATTTGATACGATGGTATCGTTATAGTGAATACGAGAGAGCGTCCGTCCATTTAGCTGTAAACCGAGCGAGCGCTTAGTGACGGTTTCGTCTTGTTTAAAGTACAAGTAATCCGCTTCAGCTGTAGCTGAACGTGTGTAAAAGCTGGCTTTATTGATGGCTTCAAATTCATTGTCATACCATGTGTAATCATGGCGATTGATATGTTGACCATTGTCCCACAACATATGAACGAGATCATGTTCACTCATGTAGTGGATGACATATTCAAAGAATTTCAGTTTTTCACCTTGTTGAATCGTACCAGTATGTTGATCAAAGCCGAGTAACCCAAATTCACCGACAACGACAGGAATGCCGCTCTCTGTAAAGGTATCATAGACACGGCCGAGTTCGGTATGGATATGTTGTTTCGCTTCTTCATTGAAGGTTGTTGCTCCGGCAATATTGACACTGAAAGGCCAATAGCTATAATAATGGACAGTGGCAATAATATTTGGATCATTCATTTCTTCTATCCATGATTTTAAAGAAGAGACGTGTGGTTCTTCTGAACTTGTGTGCATCGTGGGGATGACGACAGGTCGGGTTGTATTATTGCCACCACTACCTCTAACAATCTCCATAAATAACGTATTCAGTTCATCTAAGTAGTTCTGGGCTTGTTGTTTTTGATCAGCATCAGATTGACTATAATCCACCGTGAACTGTGGTTCATTTAAACTCTCAAAGCTCACGTCTTGTGGATAATCTTTAAAGGTGTCACTTAACTGTTCCCAGATTAACTGGAAGCGTGTGACGGTCTCATCATGATTGTTCATCATGCCGTCACTCAGCCAAAGCCAAGAATCATGATGAATGTTAATCATGACTTTTAAGTCAGATTCAAGTGACCAATCGACGGTTTGTTTGATCCGATTTAAATAATCTTTATCAATTACCCCATCCTTCATTCGACCATCAAAGGTAATCGGAATACGAATACTGTTGTAGCCATCTTCTGAAATAGCTTGAATGAGTTGTTCTGTCACGCGCGGGTTGCCCCAAGCGGTTTCATCTGTCACCTCACCAACGACCGCATCATACGTATTCCCTAAGTTCCACCCCGGCTGCATATCTTTGGCGTATTGTTCAATAGTTGTTTCTGCTGAGACGTTTGTTGTAATGAATAAACTGAAAAAAAGCATGAATAAAAAGCCGACGAAACGTTTCTTCATGTAAACACTCCTATTCGTTTTTACGTGCATGTTTGAAAAGTAGTAAGAGAAGAAAAAACAATAAAATATAAAACAAAAAAATCGTATGATTGATCATACACCAGCTAGATAACGTTAAGCTGTCGACACCTCCTTAAAAAGAGATTTTTTTCAGGTGATGAGTCAAAATGAAGGGGGAGTCAAAAGGGGGTAGTCATCACCTGAAAACGCTTACGTATTAAACTTTAGCATATCTCTGTCGTTTAAAAAACCTAACAGAACAGTGATAAAAACCGGTGAAAAGAAGTAACAAACGTAAAAATTAAGGATATATTTTTTGATGAATAAGTGGGAAGGCACAAACGTTAACGCTGTGTGATGGCAATTGTTCAGTTAGAGCTCATTCTTCAGAAACGAAAAGATAGTTTGATGAATGAACGTTGTTGTAACAAAATCTTTTACCCAATCCCAGGCAATTGCTTTTCAAGGATTGATTAGGTGTTGTTCTTCAATTAAGTCTGTTGAAGTAACTTTAGTACCTTTCATCCTTGGAGAGAATACAGCCCCATTTAATTAGTTTCTATTTCTTTGTTTCTTTGATATAATGAAACAAAGAAATAAAGATAGGAGTGAGTAATATGGGGCAATTAAAAGCTAATCAAAAACAAATAGATCGGAAGATCATTCGCGTGTCCAACAAAAGACAGATTACGATCCCGCTTAAATATTTTGAAAAACTCCAACTAGGTCAAGAGATTGAATGTGTATTAGAGGACAATCAAATAGTTTTAAAGCCAGTTCAAGATCAAACATTTAATTACTCAGTAGAAATATTAAAGGAACTCGTTGCAGAAGGTTATGAAGGAACGGATCTTATTTATGCATTTAAAAACAAAAGTAATCAAATAAATCAGGCGGTTGAGACATTAATTGATGAGGCGGAAGCTATTGGAAGAGGTGATAAGCAGGGAGCAAGTTTTAACGACATTTTTTCAATGGATGATGATTAATGTACGATATAACTTTCACTAGTCATTCAGAAAAGTACTTTAAGAAACTAAAAGAGAAGCCACTAAAGAAAATGTATAAACTGACTTTAGAAAAAATTCAACACAATCCATATAGTGGTCAACAAAAACGAGGGGATTTGTCGAAAGTTTATAGTTTTGATATGAGATATCAGGGTGTTAATTATGAAATTGCTTACCTTATTATTGAACACCCCCAATCCAAAATAGTTGTTATATTAGCTGGTACAAGAGAAAACTTTTATGAACAGCTAAAGAGATTAATTTAATAATTTTTTCAAGCTGAATAGCGTCATATCAAGTAATATATCTACTTGATATGACGCTATTTTAAATGTGTGCCATTGTTACATGATTACTGCTTGGTCATCGATAAGTAGTGGGCATCAACATGGCCTGGTTGTGCATTTGTTGAGGTCGTATAAATACCTAACGTACACCCGACAAAACCACCAGCACTTCGGTACTTAAGTAATGACTGTCGACATCTTCTGCCACAACGATTGTCTCCTCATTGATTCGGCAAAGGCCTTTGACGCGTTGACCTTCGCCTTGAATTTCAAGTGTGACGTCATCGCCATGAATGGGGACAGAATTTAAGATCGTTTCTTCACCGTCAATCAAGCTTAGCATTTGAATCGTTGTCTGACTGTCTTCAACAACAACAACTAACCTAATCGAGTAGCGTTCATTTTGTAAGATGGCAAGACCCGCTTCAGACCCAGAAGTTAAGGCAAGGTTTAATCGTGTCGTGAGGTGATAATCCATCGCTTGTTGCTTCACACTAATGTAAGTGGGTGAGGCAAGGTCCTTGATTGTTTCTGTCGTTGGATATAACCGTAACCGGCCGTCGCCTACATTAAACGCATAGTGTGTCATCACGGGGTTGCGTAAAAACATAAACTCAGGCCGTAATGATTCAAATGTAAAGTGTGTCAATTCTTCGACAGGTACAAGCGGTAATTTGTGTGTTTGTTCTTCTAACAAGCGACCGACGCCAGGGTTTACGACAGGCCAGCCGTCTTCAAATACGACTTCAGCTAAGAACGTTTCACGGCCAAGGTTACTATAGCCATCAAATAATCGACTCGCAAGCATCGTCATGTACCACTGACCGTCTGGCGTTTGAACAAAATCACCATGACCCACATTATGAACCGGAAAGTCTTTCCCGAGATGACGGTGAGTTAGAATCGGGTTGTTTTTATTTCCGATATAAGGCCCGTCCACTCGCTCACTGCGTGCGACGGTACAGGCGTGATTATAGCCGGTGCCACCTTCAGCAATCAGTAAATAATAATAGCCATCGATTTTGTATATGTGGGGAGCCTCTGGCCAAATAGCTGTGTGTAGCGCTCCTTTCCATAACTTCGTACTCACGCCACTAAGCTGCATCGTAGTAAGGTCAAGTTCTTGTAACCAGACTTCCCAGTCACCGTTATACTTGACACCTTCAGGGTTGGGTCTTGTGCCAATATAGTAACACTTCCCGTCATCATCAAAGAAAAGACTCGGATCAATCCCTGGCGCATGATCAATATAGTAAGGGTTTGACCATGGACCGGCTGGGTCTTTGGCAGTTACGACAAAGTTCCCACCTTCAGTGACATTTGTTGTAATCATATAAAACGTCCCATCATGATAACGAAGACATGGCGCAAAAATGCCGCCGGAATGTGCTGCCCCTGAAAGCGGTAATTGTTCTTCCCGGTCTAAGATATTCCCGATTTGTTTCCAGTTGACTAAGTCTTTACTATGGTAGATTGGGACTCCTGGAAAATAAGCAAAAGTAGACGTGGCTAAGTAATAATCGTCACCGACCGCACACACCGATGGATCGGGCGCAAAGCCTTTGATGACAGGGTTTTTAAATGTTGGCATAAATAGTCGCTCCTTTAATTCATTCATAGTGTCGTGATTGTCTTTTTGTACGTGTTAATTGTATTCATTTATATCAATCGTGTCCGTCAGTGTCTTACAACCGGTGAGGACTTCAGAACGTGCTGAAGGCGAGGCAACATTGACATAGATTGTTGCTTTTGTCCCGTCCAGTAACCTTTCACCGTCGTCATTGACAACCGTTAAGTTCTTCATTGGGATGTTTAAAGTCAGTCGCTCCGTTGCGGCAGCTTTTAATGCGAGTCGTTTAAAACCAATCAATTTTGTCTCGGGCACTTCAAACTTAGAATCCGTTTTAGCGTACACTTGAATGACTTCTTCAATCACGGTATCACTGTGATTAGTGACGGTGACCGTGACGTCAATCGAATCCAGTTGTTTTTTCGTTACCGTTAAATCGTCGAGTGTGACGTTACCGTACGTAAGTCCAAAGCCAAAGGGATAAAGGGCTTCTTCTTCTAAGTATCGATAGGTCCGTTTTTTCATCGAATAGTCGCTAAAGTCAGGTAAGTTTGTCGTATCGTGATAAAAGGTGACCGGTAGTTTGCCACTCGGACTCACCTTACCGAAAAGAATTTCAGCGAGTGCCTTCCCGCCAAAACTTCCGGGATACCATGTATGAAGAATCGCTTGTAAGTTCGGATGTTTGTCTAAACCATTTAGACTGATCGCTGAACCTGCTGAAATTACCGCAATGACCGGTTTTCCTAAATCTAATAGTTTAGTCAGTAATCGCTCCTGGACCTTCGGTAAGAACAAGGTTTCTTTATCCCCTGAACCATACACATTCCCTGCATCACCTTGTTCGCCTTCAATCGTTGGATCAAGTCCAAGACATGCGATGATGACATCTGAATGTTGACCGGCAATGAGGCTTCTGATTCCCGTTCATGTTTTCTAGACAAGGTTGATTCAGCGTGGTCGTTATACAGGTGACACCCAAAAGCATAATGGACGCGTCCCGTCGGTAAAAAGGCGTCTTGGATGCCGCGTAAAAAGGTTGTATAACGTGAAGCGGTTCCGAAATAATTTCCTCGTAGTGCTTCTAAGCTGTCGGCGTTAGGACCAACAACGGCCACCGAGCTTAACGCTTGTTTGTTTAGCGGTAAGAGCTGATCATTTTTCAGTAAGACGATGGATTTCTGTGCCGCAGCGAGTGAGCGCGCGTGGTGTTCATCAGAGTCATTTGCTTCAAAAGGAATCTGATCATACGGGTTATCACTCGCGAACATGCCGAGTCTGACCCTGGTCGTGTAGAGCTCAACGACGGAGTCCGTGATTTCTTCTTCAGTCACCAGTCCTTGGTTAATGGCCTCATGTAAGTGATGTGAAATATTACCGGCACACAAGTTACACCCAACTTTCATCGCGAGTGCCATTGTTTCAGCGGCGGTCTCTGTAAAGTGGTGGTTTAGATGCACATCTTCTAACGCCGCATAATCGGACACCACATGCCCTTTAAACTGCCAATCTTCACGAAGAATCTCTTGGATAAGCGTTGGACTAACAACGGCAGGGGTTCCGTTAACAGCGTTGTATGCGCCCATAAAACTTTCAACATCCGCTTCTTTCACGGCTGTTTCAAAGGCGGGTAAGTACGTTTCATACAAGTCCTTTTGACTCACAACGGCATCAAATGAATGCCGATCGGCTTCTGGCCCGCTATGGACGGCAAAGTGTTTGGCACAAGCCGCTAATTTTAAATAAGGTCCATCCCCCTGTAAGCCTTTAATGAAAGCAGCCCCTAAGCGAGCAGTAAGATACGGATCTTCTCCGTATGTTTCCTGGCCACGCCCCCAGCGCGGGTCACGGAAGATATTAATATTTGGTGACCAGTAAGTCAGTCCTTTATAAATATCATGATCACCTTGTGCGTGATATTGGTTATATTTGGCCCGACCTTCGATCGCGATGATGTCAGCTACCTCTGTCATCAAGTCTTCATCAAACATCGCTGCTAGGCCGATCGCTTGCGGGAACACAGTCGCCACCCCAGCCCGAGCGACACCATGCAGCGCCTCATTCCAATAGTTATAGTCCGGAATATTTAGCCGTTCAATTGCTGGTGCGCGGAAATTAATTTGGTCGATCTTTTCTTCAAGTGTCATCTGACTGACAATGTCTTTGGCTTTTTGTCTTGCGGTCGTATGTGAAATCATTTTGTCTCCTCCTTCAGGGGTCTAAGTAGTCTATGTCACCCATTTTCTATATTATTTTGTCATGTAAGCGACGTCACTCGCATCATATCAAAGGATGCAACGGAAACATACCGAAAGGTTAAAGACAAAGATGTAAAAATTAAAGACCTTGCCAAAAATGGTGTTTCAAGTCGTGGAATTGTTTTATAATGCAAGTGATTTTAATAGGACTAAGAAAGTTTGTCGTATTTGATAAAAGATCAACCATAAGTAGGAGGAGAATGAAAATGGCTGTGTATCAAATTGATTATTTTTCCCGCGCCCTCGAGCGGACCGTGATGTGTCATATGGTATTACCGAATGATGTGATGGATTATTATAAAGAGGATAACCCGCATTTTAACAGACCAATGAAAACATTGGTGTTGCTGCATGGGTATTTCGGGTCGTCAACGGAATGGTTATATAAAAGTGACATCGTGGAACTTTCGAGTCGCTATAACGTGTGTGTGATCCTTCCGAGTGGTGAAAATAGTTTTTACACCGAAGGTACCGCCTCAGGGCGGCAGTATCAAACGTTTATCAGAGAATTACTAAACTACGCGAGAGATACCTTTCACTTATCGAAACGAAAAGAAGATACGTTTATCGGTGGCTTTTCAATGGGAGGATTTGGCGCTTTACTCACAGGACTCACTGATCCTGGGACGTATGAAAAAGTGTTTCTTTTTTCCGCTGCGCTTATTACCGATGAGGTCGCAACGTTTGATGAACGCGACCACCAGATGGCGAACGGTGACTATTATCGCTTAGTCTTTGGTGAACTGAGTGAGGTGAAAGCATCAAAGCATCATCCTTTACATCTGTTAAAGCAGCGACAAAAAAACAACGCACACATCCCGTCACTATTTGTCGCATGTGGAACGGAGGATTGGTTAATCAACCATACCCGCCGGTTCATCGATGAGTTAAAGGATAGCCACGTACCTGTCACCTACCACGAAGAAGCAGGTGGACATGATTTTCGCTTTTGGAATAAGATGATCGAACCCGCAATTCAGTGGTGTCTAGAAGAATAGAAACAAGCCGTGCTGTTCGTTTAAGCACGGCTTGTTAAGGATAAAAACAGTATAATGGTTTCGCTGTCCCAACAGAATGTGCGTCATTCTTTTCTTAGGGTAGATGATTCGTTGTTACGCATCATTAAATCCATGTTGATAGAGCTGAAAGTAGAAGCCTTTTTGGTCGAGTAGGTCTGTGTGACGACCAGATTCAATGATCTCACCGTGGTTTAAGACATAAATGCGATCCGCTGATTCAACCGTATTGAGTCGGTGGGCAATAACAATACTTGTACGACCGGCCATTAACCGCCGGAGGGCTTGTTGAATCTTCACTTCTGTCACTGTATCGATGCTACTCGTTGCTTCATCAAGAATGAGAACGGCCGGGTCACGTAGAATCGCACGCGCAATCGATAATAATTGACGTTCACCTTGACTGATCCCCTTACCATCCTCACGTAAGCGTGTGTCATAGCCATTGGGTAACTGTCTAATAAAGCTATCCGCATTGGCAAGTTTGGCTGCTTCAAGCCACTCATCTTCTGTTGCCTCTGGGTTACCAAAGAGTAAGTTATCTTTAATTGACGCTTCAAACAAATACGGGTCTTGTAAGACAAAGGCAAGCGGACGTCTTAACTGTCTGTTGGATAAGTTTAAAATGTCATGCCCATCTAACAAAATACGCCCCTTATCTGGTAGGTAAAAGCGCATCAGTAAGTTCAGAATCGTCGTTTTACCCGCGCCCGTTGGACCGACGAGGGCAATGGTTTCACCCGGTTTAGCATGGAGTGAGATGTTTCTTAGAATCCATTCATCTTGATAGCGGAACGATACATGTTGGAAGCTAACATCTCCTTGAACGTTATCGAATAACGCACTACCTGGATGAGTGTAGGCTTGTTGTTCATCAAGTACATCAAATACCCGCTCAGCACCTGCGACGGCAGACAAGAGACCGTTGAACTGATTGGCAAGGTCATTTAATGGACGGGTGAATTGTCTAGCGTACTGGGTAAAGGTCACAATCATTCCGACAGAAATGGTTTGTGAGATTGCTAATAAGGCACCAACAAAGGTCAGGACCGCAAAACTCATATTGTTTAACATATTCATAAATTTAGGAATAAAGCCAGAATAGATTTGGGCTTTATAGCCAGATTCCCGGAGCTGTTCATTCTTTTCGGTGAATTGTTGTTGAAAATGCGCTTCTTGTGAGAAGATTTTAATCACAGCTAAGCCAGAAATCGATTCTTCAATAAAACCGAAAAGATTGCCTAAATCTTTGGCCTGTTGCTTAAAGTAAACCCGTGTCCGTTTGGTGAGCCACTTCATTCCGAAATATAACGCAGGCACAATGAGTAACGTGACCAATGTGAGTGGTAAACTTAGTGTCACCATCACAATCAGTGTTCCGACTAACGTGAGCACACTGGAAAAGACTTGAATCACCGCGGTATTCAGTGTTTGTGAGACATTTTCGATATCGTTCGTTAGGCGACTCATGACGTCCCCATCTTGATGCTCATCAAAGTATTTAAGTGGTAACGTATGTAAATGCGTGAATAACTTCCTGCGCATTTCAAAGACCGTTACTTGTGAGAGTTTAATCATCAGAAACTGTTGAACATAACCGGTGACGATACTAATCAGATAAACACTTGCGAGTAACGAAAGCGAGTACATGAATGACCGAGTAGTGGCAACGTCAAGAAAATCATCAATCAGCGTTCCGAGTAAATACGGCCCCATTAGTGAAAGTAAACTACTCGTGATGACAAGCGCTAAGACAATGATTAGCGTCCACTTGCGAGTACCTAAGTAGTGCCACATGCGCCGTAATGTGGGCCACAGATTGTCAACTTTCACCCGTTCTTTTGGTAAGTGTCTTGGACTCAATGTGTCACCTCCTCGTGTTGTGATAGGGCAATCGTTTGATATAGCTGAGATGTGTTGAGTAAGTGTTGATGTGTGCCATTAGCGGCAATATGCCCTCGTTCCAATAGAATAAGGCGGTCCATTTGTTTCATTGTTGATACTTTTTGGGTCACGATGACGAGGGTGGCATTGCGTTTTTTAATGGCGGTTAAAATATGACGTTCAGTCGCAAGGTCTAAGGCACTCGTCGCATCATCAAGTAATAAGAGTTCGGGACGTCTAACAAGCGCCCGAGCAATGGCGAGACGTTGTTTTTGGCCACCGGAGAGATTAACCCCGCGTTGGCCGAGAATCGTCTGGTATTGGTCCTTGAGTGTCATAATCGTATCGTGAATCGCCGCATCTTTTGCGGCGTTGATTACTTCTTCCATAGTTGCCCCGGGCTTACCGAAGCGTAAATTTTCTAACACCGTTCCGCTAAACAGTTGCGTTGACTGCGGGACGTAACCGATATGTTGTCTGACGCTTTCTAGCGTTAACCTTGGTAAGGCTTGATTAAAGAGCGCCACCTTACCCGATGTTGGGTCATAAGCTCGTGGTATTAATTCCATAAAGGTCGTTTTACCTGAGCCAGTTGCGCCAATGAGCGCGATATGTTCTCCCCGTAAGATGGTAAGGGTAATAGCTTTAAGAGCGTAAGGAAGAGCAGGACGGTAACGGAAAAAGACCGATTGAAACTGAATATGAGTGGCAGCTTGAGTCTTTAAAACATCGGGTCCCGATGATAAATCAATGGGCTCTGTTAACACCTCATTGATGCGGTTCACCGATGCTTTTGAACGGGTGTAAGCCATACTGATCCAGTTCAGCATCCCAATCGCTTGCATCATTCGGATCGTATAATTAAGGATAGCAACGAGGTCACCTACCGCAAGCTGATCGGTTAAAATAGCGTCTCTTGCTTGAAAGAGAATCAGTAAAATCGCCGCGTTCATCACGAGCATAACGACAGGCCCAGATAAGTCCATTAAGCGTATCGTGAAAATGGTATGATTTTTTAAATCCGTTGAGCGGGCATGAAACCGGTTTGCTTCTTCGGTCTCACGACCGTAAGCTTTAATCAGTCTTATACCAGAAAGATTTTCGCGCATGACTTGATTGACCAGGTCGAGTTTGCGTTGAATCTGCCGGAATAACTTGGCCCCGTATCGAATTAACACCATCATAAAGACGACTAACAGAGGAAGAGCAATAAGTAAGATAAGGGATAAGCGCACGTCAATAATGAGTGTCATGACCGTACTGCCAATCACGAGAAGTGGCGCTCTTGTGGCAACACGCATTAACATAAAGGTAAACCGTTGGAGCTGATTCACGTCATTTGTTAGTCGGGTAATCAAAGTCGAGGTAGGATAGCGGTCTAAATTTTTAAATGAAAATTGTTGGACCTTCGTGTAAACCAGTTCACGTAAATCAGCCCCAACTTGCTGAGAAACATAGGCTGAGAAAAATGAGTTGATGATACCGGATAAAAAGGCAAACAGACTAATGCCAATCATTAGACTGCCCCAAAAAAGGGTGGCGTCTAAGTCAGCTTCTCTAATACCGGAATCAATGATTTTTCCCATAAAGAGCGGTAAGACGAGTTCAGTTGCTAGTTCGGTCAACATAAACAATAAGGCTATTGAGATTTGTTTAGGGTAGCGAGCGACTAAATTAAAGATTGTTTTCATGATAGCACCTACTTTTTTTCATTCCTTTTCATTATATTTATATTATAAAACTTGTTATACATGAAGCGTCTGCCTGAGTGGGTGAGCATTCTTAAAATAAAGGTGATACAGACTAAAAAGTGACATAATTTTTTCCATTCGGGCTTTTGTCATCTGGACGTGTTTTGTCTTCCCAGACGTAAAGTGAAAGGTAATGCCGTCAGCTTGAGCTGTGTAATGGGTGAGGTGGGTCGTCATAATAAAGACGCAGTGATCCGCGCGCGGGGAATGGGTTTGAAAACAGTAGAGGTCATGGTGAGGAGAGATAGGAAAGATGGGTGTTTGATTCAAGTTAAAAATTTTCTGCATCGATTTTTTTCGTCCGGAAACAGTTGAACCAAAACGCAGGCACGTCTGTTCTAAAATCGTCACCATCGATTGGTGACACGTATAAGTAGCGTGGGTTTCTTCAATGATGGTTTCTGATTGAAGGTCAAAGCTTTGTTCCAGGTAGAGGGTCTTATGAGAGATGAGGTAATGGGGTAAAGTATTGATGGGTGTTCACTCCTTTTCAAATATATTGAAGCGCTTACTTTTTAAAGTATACCCTAGAAATTGAAAAATACCTAGTGAAAATTGAAAAATCGCATAAAAAACGTCAGTGTTTTTAAAAATCAACAGAGAAAACAAAAAAGCAGCGTAAAATCAGAAAAATCTTACTTTTTCTAACAAGCTTGCGAAATTAAGACACGTACACGTATAATAAAATCGTCACTGTTTTTTAAACAGGTCTATTTTTTTATTCGAAGGAGGAATTTTATGTCAGCGAACATGATTGGTTTTAGCTTTTTAATGATTGGCGTCTTTTTAATTATCGGTAAAGTCGTCCGTCTGCACACAAAAGCCTTACGTGATTTGTTTTTACCGAGTTCGATTATCGCTGGATTTATTGCCTTGATTTTAGGTCCAGATGTCGTTGGACGTATCACCCCGTTATTTTTAGAGGAGTCCTCCATGTTTTATAACGGTTTGATTCCTAGTTTTATTTTAGACGTCTGGAAGACGTTACCGGGGATGTTTATTAATGTCGTCTTTGCGACCTTGTTTTTAGGACAAGCTGTACCAAGTGTGAAAAAGATTTGGCGCATGGCCGGTCCGCAAGTCATTATGGGGCAAGCTGTCTCTTGGGGACAATATGTGATTGGTCTTTTACTTACCTTACTCGTATTAACCCCGTTTTTTGGTATGAATCCACTGGCTGGGGCCTTAATTGAGATTAGTTTTGTTGGGGGACACGGTACCGCCGCAGGTCTGAAAGATACGTTTGATACCCTTGGTTTCTCTGAAGGAGCTGACTTAGCGCTCGGTCTTGCGACCGTTGGTATTTTAGTTGGGGTTATTGTCGGGATCTTCATTATTAACCTTGGCTTTAAAAAAGGTATTGCTCAACACGTGGGTGGACGCAGTCACTTTACTGATGCGGAGCGTGAACAAATTGCCGAGCGTCACGGTTATGATACAGATACAGAAGTGAAACAAGTAAAAGCGATTGAACCTCTTGCTTTCCACTTATCACTCATTGCCATCTCCATCGTGTTAGGTTACATGATCCAACAAGCGCTTATCGGGCTAGAAGCTTTAACTTGGGGCGCTTGGACCGATGTCTATCTCTTCCCATATGTGCCACTTTTCCCGCTTGCATGATTGGTGGGATGCTCGTTCAACTCTTCTTTGATAAACGTGATATTCATATGTATATCGATCAAGATTTAATCAGTAAAATTTCAGGATTTGCTTTAGATGTCTTACTCGTTTCAGCGCTTGCGACGTTGTCACTCGATGTGATTGGTGAAAATATTGTGCCATTCTTATTACTGGCATTTGTGGCGATGGTATGGAACGTGTTTGCCTTTTTAAAGCTTGGACCACGCATGATACCAGAATACTGGTTTGAACGCGGTCTCGGTGACTTTGGTCAAGCGACTGGGATGACAGCAACTGGTCTTCTTCTTATGAAGATTGCTGATCCAGATCATCAAACACCAGCCTTGAAGCGTTCGGTTATAAACAGATTCTCTTCGAACCGTTTGTCGGTGGCGGTCTTGTGACGGCAGCGTCACTGCCACTCATTTATCAATTTGGACCGGTCACGTTCTTAATTATTTCGAGTATTATTACGGCTTTCTTCTTAATTTTTGGTATGGTACACTTTGGACCGAAGAAACCAAAAGCACTTAGAAAAAAATAAAAACGTCAAAGCACCTAAGTGAAAGTAAATAATTTATTATAGCGCTGTAAGGCAGAAAAACAACTACTCTCGTATAGGGTAGTTGTTTTTCATTGTAGGTGAATCTTTAACTATTTGAAAAACAGCTTAAGTCCTTTCACTTTCGTCAGCCGTCAAATTAAGTTAGAATAGTATGTAAGCGCACACATTAAAGGAGGCACAATTAATGAAATACAACACATTAGGTAAAACCGGTTATCAAGTAAGTGAATTAAGTTTTGGCACCTGGGCTATTGGGGGTTCATGGGGAAAGACCAATGACGAGGAATCATTACGCGCGCTACATAAAGCAATGGACGAAGGGGTTAACTTCTTTGATACCGCGGATGTTTATGGTGACGGTCATAGTGAGGAGCTCTTAAAGACAGCAACCAAAGGGAAAGAGAATGAGATTAAAATCGCGTCGAAGTTCTGTCGTAAAGGGGATATTCATGACCCGAAAACATATGAAATGAATCAGGTCAGAAGCTATTTAGAAGATACACTCACACGTCTCGGCCGTGAGTCACTAGATCTTTATCAAATTCATTGTCCACCTTTTGAGATTTTAAAAGAAGGGGCCGTATTCCAAGTGTTAGATGAGTTGAAAAAAGAAGGCAAGATTAAACATTACGGTGTCAGTGTTGAAACGGTAGAAGAAGGCTTATTCTGTCTCGAACAAGACAATGTCAGCACCTTACAAGTGATTTTTAATATGATGCGTCAAAAACCGTTAGATGAACTCTTCCCAAAAGCAGCCGAAAAGAATGTCGGTATCATTGCCCGCGTGCCACTTGCGAGTGGGTTACTCACAGGGAAGTTTACGAAAAATCATCAATTTGAACAAGATGACCATCGCAACTTTAATAAAGACGGGGAGGCGTTTAACGTAGGTGAAACCTTTGGTGGTTTACCATTTGAAAAAGGCGTAGAACTTGCCCATGATTTATCATGGATTAAGGAAGCGCGCGGCGATATGGCGCAAGCAGCATTAAAATGGGTGATGCAACAACCAGGTGTTTCTACTGTTATTCCTGGCTTTAAAAACACAAAACAAGTAGTTGATAACCTTGGTGCGACTGAAGTCAAACCGTTTACGGATGAGGAACTGAATCGCTTGCGTGATTTCTATCAACGAAATATCCATCAACATATTCGTGGTGTTTATTAAGGAAAAAATCATGCGCGTCTAGGCCTGAAATTAAGAAATTAAAGTAAGTAGAAATGACAAAAGCCCTTATAACATGAAGCAGCATAAAGCTGATGTTATAAGGGCTTTTTTTGTTTATTAATGTTAAAAGGACAAAGTGTTCTAACCGATTAGCGCAATGCCAACAATATAATTGTGATCATCAAACCTATTACCCTTCTAGTTCTTCTACAATGTCTGGACCACGCTCAACAACCGCACGCCCCATCCAGCGTTTACTGCGCCATCGCCACCACATAATCCCGGCACGAATCCACTCATCCATCAACATCGCAATCCAAATACCGACAAGACCAAAACCTAAGTGAATCCCGAGGAAGTATGACATTGGAACGGCAAGCCCCCACATAAAGAGAATCCCCATCATGACAGGAAACTTGGCATCACCAGAGGCTCTGAGGGCACTGATGATAATGATATTCGACGTTCGCCCTGGTTCGACGAATAAACCAATCATAAGTATGGTCGCACCTAACGTGACAACATCTGTGTCACTAGTGAAGATCCCCATGATTTGTTCACCGAAGAGAGCGAGAAAACCTCCAATCGTAATAGCGATGGTTAAGCCGTAACGCACGCCAATAAACATATTGTGATAAGCTTCTTCATCTTTACCAGCCCCAACAAGTTGGCCGATAAAAATCTGCATCCCTTTAGAGATGGCCATTGGGAATAAGACCATAAAGGACATCAAGTTTTGCGCATATACCCGTGTGGCGAGTGCCGTTGCCCCAAGGGATGTAATAAACATCGTAATGACGATTTGTGACGTATTATAGCTCAGTTGTTCACCGGCAGCTGGCACCCCAATTTGTAGGATCTTTGCCATATAGTCTTTTTCTAAGTTAAGGAATGCTTTAAATGGTAATTTAATCGGCATACGTCTGACAAGTAATAAGAATAAGACAATCATCGCCACAAATCGCATGGACGCCGTCGCAAGAGCAACCCCTTGGACACCTAGTTGTGGAAAGCCTAAGGCACCAAAAATAAAGACATAGTTACCGAACACATTCAGGATGTTCATCCCCATGACGACAAACATCACATCTTTTGTATGTCCCATTGCCTGCAGGATCGCTGACATGGTTAAAATCATCGCTTGCGCAAAGAGAAAGAGACCAACAATCGTGATATATGTATTCGCATATTCAAATAGATCAGGTGCTAAATCAAAGAAGGTTAAAAACCAATCTTTAAGTAAAATAACGAGGACGCTAATCGTTACGCCAAAAGTAAGATTGACGGTAATCGCATGCGCAATCGTCTTTCTAACCCCTTCGGGGTTATTGGCCCCAACAAATTGAGACACAACAACACCTGAACCCATCGCGGTAAAATTAAATAAGACAAAAGTAAACATCATAATTTGATTGACAACGCCAATACTTGCCACAGCATCATCAGAAATAAAACTTAACATAAACGTATCAGAAAAGCGCATCATCACTTGGAGGAAGCTTTCAATAAGAATGGGCCAAGTGATCATAAAGAGCTGTTTCTTCGGTGAAATAATTGCTGTATTCGTTAAACGATCCATAAATAATCTCCTAAAATAGTTAGTTTGTGCAAGCGCTATTATAACATAGGTTGCTTAAAAATTAACGTGATTGATTCGTTTTGCGAAATATCTTAAAGAAACTCTATATTTTTAAGTGTCGAATGAATTTCC
>NZ_BAXD01000027.1:0-43043 GCF_001310395.1 Halolactibacillus sp. JCM 19043 | reverse complement strand
CATATACATTGTCTTTAATTCTTTTTGCGCGGATAGAAGCGCCCGTCCTTGTTGAACAGCACTGTTCGCATAATAATCATTTAAGCCGTAACGTTGTTTTAACCGTTGATGGATGGAGACGGAACTTTTCTCTTTCGAGCCCCTAAGCTCACGGACCTCCGCTTGATACCGAAAATGTTTGGCTTGATTAAACACCCGGAGGGTGTGATCCATGGACGTAACAAAATCAGGGTCGATCTTATACTTATATAAGCAATTTGAAAAAATAGCCTTCAGGCCCATGATGCCCACCCTCTCTTTGTTTGTGTCGATCATTGTTAACGCTTTAATTATACCATGAAGAATATATGTTTGTCACTTCAAAAATATTCCGAATCAGCGATTCATCACCCACCTAGTGCTAACGCACTTGAGGAAGGTGTCTTCTCGCCCTAAAACGATAAATTGACTCTCGTTTCCCTGCTTTGATCACAAGAACTAAGGCATGATCATCATGAATATCACATATCAATCTATACTTTCCTATTCGATAACGCCACAATCCGCTTTTATCAGCTGTTAAGCCTTTCCCGGTCCAACGTGGGTTCTCACACCCCTCGATATTTTTATTTAATCAAAGTAGTATTTGTTTTCGAATGGGCTTGTCTAACTATAAAACTCTTTTTGTGCACGTTTATCAAACTCAACATGATACTTCACAAATCTTCAGCCTTCATCATGTCTTGAAGAGAGACAGATTGACCGGATAAATTTTTAAGAGCTTCCGATCCTGCTTCCAAATCTAAATAATCTTCAATTTTTTCTGTTAGAGCTTGTTTCATTAATGTTGACAAGGGTTGACGAATTAGTTCTGCATAACTTTGAAAGAATGTCTCTTCTTGTTCGTTCAATCTTATTTTAATAACGCGCATCATATTCACCCCTTAGCTGTATATTAATTGTATTACATTGTAATGCAGAAGTCGATTTTCTCATTTCCTTATGATGTCTGCTTCTACATTAATTTAACCATTGAACTTTCCACTAAATATTATACAACCAATATTCTAACGAATGTTTGTGAAAGGTGTATTCTTGCTCTAAGACGATAAAAAACCTCCATTACTGTTTCTCGAAGTAATGGAGGTTTCATCCTTGTGTATTATTTAGTAAAGTACTGTTGCTGGGTTAATGTTTGACCCATTCTTTAATACTTCAAAGTGTAAGTGAATGCCGGTCGAACGACCTGTTGATCCCATTGTACCTAGGACAGCACCTTTTGGTACGGTTTGACCAACGTTCACACTAATGTTTGAAAGGTGTGCATAGAGCGTTTTATAACCATTATTGTGGTTAACCACTAAGTAATGACCATAACCACCTGCATCATAACTGATTTTCTCAACGACGCCATTATCACTGGCGATGATGTTGCGGTTTGATGGGCGAGCAATGTCAATCCCTTTATGGAATGAACCCAACGTGGTCCGTAAGAACTTGATAAGTAGCCACCAACAGCTGGCCAGCTAAAATCACCCGTACCGCGTGATGGAATGACTTTAGTTCCTTTTTCAATTGTCTTATTGACGACTTCTTTTGTTACGGTTGATTCAATGACTTCTTTTGTTGTCACTTTGCCGTTTACAAGCTCCATATCGTATGTCACATCTTTAGCGCCATCGCTACCTTCTGTGATTGTACGTGTTTCACCTTTATATAACGCATCTGTTTCTTCTACGATTGTTTCAAATTTAATCACTTCTTCAACTTGTTTCTCTTGTTTAACAACCACATCAACAAATGGTGCATAGGCTGTGACGTTGATTTCTTGATCTAATTGAAGAACGGATGATTCTGTTAAATCTGAATTAATATCAAGCAATTGATCAAGAGTTAAATCGTATTGCTTGACGATACTAAACAGCGTATCACCTGTTTGTACAGTGTGAATCTTATCTGTTAGTGTGCCTTTTTCTAACAATCTTAAGCCTTCATCTACTGATAATAGGTCGTCTTCACTAACAACACTTGTAGACGTTTCAACAGGACGAGAGAACGTAACATCTTTAATCACGACGTTATCACGTACCACTTGCTTTTCATCAGACTCATCAGCTGATAATTCATTTAATACATCTTCACTGACATATTGTTTTTGATAGTTAAATAGTAAAGTATCAATCGCTTCTTGGTCTTTAAAGTAACCCACTGTTTCTCCATCAAATTGAAGAGCGGTTGCCTCGACATCAATCTCTAGAGCGTCTTCGACTTGTTCAATGGTTGATTCTGTTTGGTCAGTCAATTGAAACGCTGTTTCTTTCACAAAAGTCACGTCTTGTTTCACACCTAACGTATAGGCATCCTCACGCTGTTTTGTTTCTTGTTCGATCGCTGTTTCAATCGCTGTTTCCACTGCTTCTTTATCGTTCACAGGACCGATATGTACGTCATCAAGGTACACATGATAGATCGTGTTCAGTTTAACATCCCCACTTGCGTAAGCAACGTTTTGTTGGATGTTTAAAGCTCCAACAACCAGGGTAATAAGAAAAGTAGTGAAGAGCGCAATCAATATATTCTTTTTTGTTATATGTTTTGTTAATTCGGGTAGCATAGTTAAATCCTCCTATTAAGGAATGGCTAATTTTTTCGACTCTTGTAGCTTACCATAGGTAGATTTAAGAATGAAACCCTTTTAATCATAATGTAACATAACTGTATCATACCTGCCATTTAACGGAAATCACCACTATTCCTTCTATCCAATCGACGTTTAAGCATCGGTTTTTTTGGTAAGAAGAAGTGACTAGGCATAAGTAATCGGCTTTATCTTGATACTGAGACGAGATATTGAAAGGCCCATCTACTCAAATGGTAGATGGGCTTCATTGTTATTTTACGATTTTATGACAAATGTATGTCATCTGCGTCCAATGATTATAAACGGTAAACGTTTTGAACGATATTCGTTTGGGTACGGTCTGGTCCGACTGAAAAAATTGATAAGGAAATCTCGGATAACTGTGCAATACGCTCTAAGTAATGACGGGCATTCGCCGGTAAATCATCAAGTGATCGTACACCGGTAATATCTTCTGTCCACCCTGGAAGTGTTTCATAAACAGGCTCACATTCGGCAAGAGCCTTTAAGCTGGCTGGAAACTCTTTAATAAGTTCACCTTGATAACGGTAAGCAACACAAATCTTAAGTTCTTCAATGCCTGTTAACACATCGAGTGAGTTAAGTGAAAGATCAGTAATGCCACTCACACGGCGAGCATGTCTCACGACAACACTGTCAAACCAGCCGACACGACGCGGACGACCTGTTGTTGTGCCGTACTCTTTTCCAACTTCACGAATCTTCTCGCCAATCTCGTTATCGAGTTCTGTCGGGAAAGGACCGTCACCTACCCGTGTCGTATAGCTTTAGATACGCCAACCACGCGATTAATTTTAGACGGACCGACGCCAGAACCAATTGTGACGCCGCCCGCAACAGGATTAGATGATGTCACAAAGGGATACGTTCCTTGGTCAATATCAAGCATGACGCCTTGTGCGCCTTCAAATAGTACCCGACGACCATGATCAATGGCATCATTTAAAACAACCGACGTATCGACGACATATTGTTTCACTTGTTGCCCATAGTTATAATACGCTTCAAAAATATCATCAAAGTTAAGTGGCTCTGCATCAAACATTTTAGTGAACAGTCTATTTTTGGCTTCTAAGTTTTGGGTGAGTTTTTCTTTAAACACTTCTTTATCTAATAAATCCGCCATCCGGATACCAATCCGAGCAGCTTTGTCCATATAACATGGGCCGATCCCTTTTTTCGTTGTACCAATCTTTAACGCACCTTTTTGTTCTTCTTCTAAAATATCTTGCGTAATGTGATAGGGTAAGATGACATGGGCGCGGTTACTGATCCGTAATTGGTCCGTCGCCACATCACGTTCATGTAGGTAGCTCAATTCTTCAACAAGAGCTTTAGGGTCAATAACCATTCCGTTACCTAACACACTTATTTTTTCTTTAAAGAAATCCCGGAAGGGATTAAGTGTAATTTATACGTCGTGTCATCAAACTTAATCGTGTGCCCAGCGTTATTTCCCCCTTGATAACGCGCGACTACTTCGGCATCTTGTGATAGAAAGTCGGTAATCTTCCCCTTACCTTCATCGCCCCACTGCGTTCCTACAACTACAACTGATGTCATTTACCGCACCTCATACTTTCCGTTTGTTTTTTATATTCACTTTTAATAACGTTCGTTTTTTGAATTAATATAGGTTCATTTTATCAATTAAATGTCTTTTTAACAATGAAAATACGAATAAAATTAGAAATAATTGATATAGTCTTTCGATTAAAACTATCTTTATTTTAGATAAACATCTATTGACTAGCTTGTCCGTTCTTGTTTTTGTCTAAACAAGCATGAGTCTTTTCTTTACGCTCACTCATTGTTATCATGACGACTCTCTTTACCTATCGTGCGTAAAAGACAACATTTAATTAGAAGACTAAAAATAATAACTCTACTGTGACCATAACAAGCTTAAGAAGCGTGATCGTCGTTTATGGATGAACTAAAAAAGCCCGGCACTTTCTATCAAGAAAGCGCCGGGCTTGTTTTAGGCAGAGGGAATATCCTGTGCCGAGTATTTATGGTCTAAGTCAACAAACTTGTTGTACTCCTTCACAAAGGCAAGTTCAACGGTCCCTACCGGGCCGTTACGCTGCTTAGCGATAATGATTTCAATAATGTTTTGTTTTTCTGATTCCTTATCATAATAATCATCACGGTATAAGAAACCAACAATATCCGCATCCTGCTCAATGGAACCTGATTCACGTAAATCGGACATCATCGGCCGTTTATCTTGTCGTTGTTCAACCCCACGTGATAACTGAGATAAAGCAATAACGGGTACTTCTAGTTCACGAGCTAACCCTTTTAAGGAACGAGAGATTTCTGATACTTCTTGTTGCCGATTTTCTTTTGCGCTTGCGCCGCTCCCTTGAATGAGCTGCAAGTAGTCAATCAAAATCATACCAAGACCATGTTCTTGTTTAAGACGGCGACACTTTGAACGAATTTCATTCACACGTATACCAGGTGAGTCATCAATGAAAATACCGGCATTAGATAAGCTCCCCATGGCCATTGTTAGTTTCGTCCAGTCTTCTGCTTCTAAGTTACCTGTTCTAAGGCGCTGAGCATCGATATTACCTTCCGCACATAACATACGACTAACGAGCTGATCCGCCCCCATCTCTAAACTAAAAATAGCGACATTTTCATCGGTTTTTATGGCAACATTTTGTGCTACATTTAAGGCAAAAGCCGTCTTACCAACGGAAGGACGGGCGGCCACAATAATTAAATCGTTCCGCTGGAAACCTGAAGTAATGTGATCTAAGTCTTTAAATCCTGTTGGAATACCGGTAACATCACCACTTTTTTCGTGGAGTTGTTCAATGTTATCATAGACATCGATTAGGACATCTTTAATGTTTTTAAATGCATTCGCATTCTGACGATTACTCACATCAAGAATGTTCTTCTCAGCTTCACTTAAGACATCTTCTAATTCATCTTCACGATTAAAGCTTTCGGTCACAATATCGGTGGCGGTTCTAATTAACCGGCGTAAGACAGACTTCTCTTCAACAATTTTCGTATAGTAACCAATATTCGCAGCTGTTGGAACAGCATCGGCAAGTTCAGTTAAATAGCTAACGCCTCCTACTTCTTCTAACAGTTTACTGCTGTTTAATGCATTCGTCACCGTAAGTAAATCAATCGGCTCACCACGGTCATTCAGCTGCATCATTACTTGGAAAATGCGCTGGTGGCTTGGACGATAGAAATCTTGTGGAATAAGGAATTCTGATGCTGTCGACATCGCCTCTGGTTCCAGAAAAACGGCACCGATAACAGCTTGTTCTGCTTCTGTACTATGTGGTGGGGTTCTTGTATCTAGATATTCTTCACTCATCATATTCACTCCCTTAACGTATGTTTTCACCACTCGGATGACTAGGTAAAAACAAAGAGAGGAATGACTCCTCTCTTTTTTAAGTCCTTATTGTTCTAGTACGTGTACTTTAATTTCACCTGTCACATCGTTATGCAGTTTCACGGGGACATTGGTGTAGCCAAGGGAACGAATCGGTTGATCCAGCTCAATTTTACGCTTATCAATTTTAATCTTATGTGATTTGTGTAGTTCTTCGGCAATTTGTTTACTTGTGATGGAGCCAAATAAGCGCCCACCTTCACCCGCCTTTGTTTTTAATGTTACTTCTAGTTTCTTTAACTCGTCTCTTAATTTTTCGGCTTCTTTTACTTCTTCTTGTTCTTTTTGCTTTTCTTTATTCTTTTGTGCTTCTAAACCTTTTAAGTTACCAGCCGTTGCTTCAACCGCTAAGTTATTTTTCAGTAAATAGTTACGTGCGTAACCCTCTGATACATTTTTCACTTCACCTTTTTTGCCTTTACCTTTCACGTCTTGTGTAAATATGACTTTCATTCGTCATTTCCTCCTTCGAATAATTCATCTAATATTTCAAGAAGCTGACCATATGCTTCTTCAATCGACGTATCTGATAGTTGGGTGGCTGCATTCGTTAAATGTCCGCCACCTTCCATTTGTTCCATCACGCGTTGCACGTTCACATCGCCTAATGACCGGGCACTTATACCAACCCGTCCATCACTCCGCTCTGAGATCACAAAAGCAGCTTCAATACCGCTCATCGTCAGCAACGTATCCGCTGCTTGAGCAATCACCACGGGGCCAAAACTCTCGCCTTTTTGTGCCCGGGCAATAGCTACGCGTCCATGATGGATGATCGCTTGTTCAATTAAGTGCGCCCGCTTAATATAAACATCTAAATCTTCCTCTAAGAAACGTTGCACTAAAATGGTATCTGCCCCTTTAGAACGCAAGTAAGAAGCCGCATCGAAAGTTCTTGAGCCTGTTCTTAACGTAAAGCTCTTCGTATCGACAATAATCCCCGCAAGTAGAGCAGTTGATTCTAGACTTGTCAGTTTTAATCGTTTTGGCTGATACTCGAGTAATTCTGTAATCAATTCAGCCGTTGAAGAGGCGTAAGGCTCCATGTAGACTAAAATAGGTTGATCGATAAAGTCTTCGCCGCGGCGATGGTGATCAATGACGACCACATGTTCAGTCTTATTGAGCAGCTTTTCCTCTTGAACAAGCGCTGGTTTATGGGTATCAACAACGACAAGTAAGGTTTGTTTTGTGACCATTTCTAACGCTTCTTCGCGAGAAATAAAGTGTTCCGCTAGAGACGTTTCTTGTACCTCGCTCATCAAACGATCGACACCTGTATCGAACTCTTCTTCATCAAGGACCACGTAAGCTTCAACATCATTACTTATCGCCATTTTCAAGACGCCAATCGCTGAACCGATGGCATCCATATCCGGATTCTTATGTCCCATAATCATCACTTGTTCACTTTGGATCACTAAGTCTTGTAAGGCATGTGAGATCACCCGGGCTCTTACACGCGTCCGTTTCTCCATCGGGTTTGTTTTTCCGCCAAAGAAACGGACCTTTCCTTCATGGTCTTTTAATACAACTTGGTCACCACCGCGCCCTAAGGCAAGGTCTAAACTAGACTGTGCTAACTCACCAAGCTGTGGCAAAGACAAGTCACCATAACCTACACCAAAACTTAACGTGAGCGGAACATTTTTATTATCAGAAATGAGTTCACGTACTTCATCTAAGACATCGAATTTCGTCTGTTCTAACTCTTGAAGAATTTCTTTGTTTAGGATGGCTAAGAAGCGTTCCTGTGAGATGCGCTTTAAATAAATACCATAACGATTCGACCACTCATTTAACAATGACGTCACATCAGAGTTCACATGACTTTTTGCTGTGTCGTCCATCCCCGAAGTGATTTCTTCATAGTTATCTAAAAAGATAATCCCCAACACTGTTTTCTCTTTAGAATAGCGGGTTTGAATATCGATTTGTTTTGTACGGTCAGAGAAATAAAGCAACCGTTCTTCTTTTCTAATCGTTACTTGAAAGCTTTTGTCTTCGACATCAATAGTCACTTGATCTTTTTCTTCTTTAATGGCTTGTAGTAACTTCTGATCAAACACGTCGAGTGATTCACCGACAAGCGTATCAGAATCACTAAAACCATTCATAAAGCGATTGGCCCATTCAATCTGGTAGTTCTCACTATAGAGAACAATACCAATCGGCATCTCAAGCAAAGCTTCTTCTCCGACCTTCTTCACCCGGTGTGAGAGGGTGGAGATATATTCTTCTTGTTCTTCTGTAATTTGATGTTCTTGCTTAATGGTATAGTACAACGCAAGACCTAAAAGAATGGTCATAAGTAAACCAAGTGGCCATGCGATAAACCATGTAAACCCTAAAAGTAAAAAGGACAGCACATAATTAATCACAATGTGTCTTTTTAGTTCTGGTTTCCTCCACCATTTTTGCATCGTCTTCAACTCCTACTAATCTGAGGATTGTGTCATTATTTTAAGCGTTTCCGTAACATAAAGCCTATATCAATTATACCTAAGATTCGGGTCACGTACAGACCTACCGGTAAAATCACTAAGCCAATGACTAAAAGAACAATCCCTAATGCTTTTGACTGCTTCTTATACTGTAAGTAGTAGAACATAAATGATAGTCCTTGAAGAGAGAATAACAGACCAAAGACAACTAACATATTCATTAACACAATCGTAATAAAAGCGTCTGAACCAAAATCAATAAAGTCAATCACTATCACGAGTAAAAAGAGCCAAATAGTTGCTTTTGGTAGTTGCAAACGATAAAACGGTGGAAACCGGAAGGTTTCTTGATTAATTTTGTTCACAAGTTTATAACTGATCCACTGCAAGATTAATGCAAAAACAAAGGAACCAATGAGTAGAATAGCCGGTAAAAGATCTAAAATAACCAACATTTGTTGTTCGATTGATTGTAGCATCTCCTCAGTCACTTCAATACCTGTCCCTTGCATCAATTGTTCTGACTGCATGAGCGACTCTTGAATGATCAAACGATATTCCGTCATTAGACTGATTCCCATCACATTCTCAATCACAAAGACAAGTAAAATAAAGCCGACCATATACCCTAGCGTTCCTTGTGCTAACGTTTCATATGGATGTTTCTGTTTGCGCATCGCTTCCCCTACTAATATCCCCACAACAATCGAGAGACCAGCTAATGGTAAAGAAATTAAAAATAACGTAAAAGCAAACAACAATGTGCTCACTAAAACGATGCCACTCATTAATAATCCACGTTTATATCCATACTTGTAAGTGAAAATAGTTAACGGTACTGGCATTAATGCGACAATGAATAAGGTAGCTGCTGGTAAGATCGATGCGACGACAAGTAATATGATAAATAGCGCCCCATAGACCACCAAATCCTTAATCCATTGGTTGTTTTGTTCTTTCATACATACACCTCAATATATTCATAGATTTACGACTGTTCTTTTTAAAGTTACTGTTCAGTCATTTTTAATTAAAAGCACCTCTCTAAGTATACCAAATAACCGCCGCTTAAAACAGTTTCCTAAGTGATTCCATGGATAGAACGACTCGTTTCATGCTTAAATAATTATAACGACTCAGCGTTGAAAGCACAAATCAAAGGAATATAGATCTTATTATCAAAATTTTCGAAAAACTCTGTCGTTTTGATTGTTCCTTGTTATAATAGAAACCAAAGATAATAGTGACTGGAAACGGGGGAAATATTATGTTAAAGACGATTTGTTTTGATTTAGATGACACCCTACTATGGGATAAGAAAAGTATTCAAACAGCCTTTGATCAGACGTGTGAATCAGTAAAAGGTGTTGACAGTAAAGCCTTAGAGGAAGCTGTAAGAGACGCTGCCAAGCGCCTCTATCAAACTTACCCAACATATGAACATACCCAAATGATTGGGATTAATCCATTTGAAGGTCTATGGGGGACCTTTGATGACCCTGGTGAAGCTTTTCAAAGTATGAAACAAACGATACCAGGTTATCAATTAGACGCCTGGAGAGAAGGTTTACTCGCACTTGGGATCGATGATAAGATACTAGCCGAAACATTACGTGACCGATTTATTTCAGAGCGTAAAAAACACCCCTTTACTTATGAAGAAACTTACGAGGTACTTGATACCTTAAGAGAAGACTATACCTTGTTATTACTGACAAATGGTGCCCCTTCCTTACAACGTTTAAAATTAGAGATCACACCTGAGATTGCTGAACGATTTGATCATATTGTTATCTCTGGTGAATTTGGTCGTGGTAAACCTGATCCCTCTATTTTTGAACACGCACTCACCCTAGCAGACACAAATAAAGAAGACGCGATTATGATTGGTGACAATTTAAACACCGATATTTTAGGTTCAAATCGGTTAGGAATAAAAAACATTTGGATCAATCACCATAATCAGACCGCAACTGATATTCAACCAACATATGAAGTAAAACATTTGAATGACGTATTATCTATTATTAAAAGCTTGTAACGAAAAGATTGTCTTTTTACGCGTTCTTTGATAGGATAATCTAAACGGACAGACAAATCCCTCACGCCTGTGAGGGATTTTCTTATGGGTTAACTCTCGTTAACCCATATCATCAATAAAGCCAACGGAGATAAATAGACGTTGTGTTTTTTTGAGGGGGATTTTTATGTATCATGCAGAATCATTTAAAGAAAAGTTTCACTTGTTTTTAAGAATTATGTGGCCAATTATGGTGACACAGATCAGTTTATCGATGATGAATTTAGTTGATACGGTCATGGCTGGTCGTGTTGGCACCAGTGACTTAGCTGGTGTGGCGATTGGTGCAAGCGTGTGGGCGCCTATTTTTACTGGTATGAACGGGATAACGTTAGCCGTTACGCCCATTATCGCTCACCATTTAGGTCGTAAAGAAGAACATAAGATTCATAATACCGTCATGCAAGGGATTTATCTTGCTTTTATGATTGCTGTCGTTATTATTGTTGCGGGATTATTTTTAGTATCACCCATTCTAGACATTATGGATTTAGATCCTAGCGTGCAGCATATTGCTAAAAATTATTTAGGTGGTTTAGCTTTTGGTATTATACCGTTATTTGTCTCTAATGTTCTAAGAAACTTTTATGACGGGCAAGGATTAACCCGGATTACGATGTTTATCACCATTCTTGCTGTTCCTTTTAACGTTTTCTTTAACTACAGTCTCATCTTCGGTAAATTCGGCTTACCTGCCTCGGCGGTATTGGAGCCGGATATGCCACAGGGTTAACTTTCTGGATCATTCTTATCGTTAGTACGTTCATGCTGTTTAAAATCGAAGTCATTAGGCGTTTTAAAATTTTTGTTATTTGGGTTAGACCTTCCCTAACATCTTTTAAGGAGCAACTAGCTATTGGCATTCCGATTGGCTTATCTATCTTCTTTGAAGCCAGCATCTTTTCTGTCGTTACTTTATTAATTGGCACGATGTTCTCAACAACAATTATTGCCGCAAACCAAGTTGTCATTAGTTTCACATCGCTTATTTTTATGATTCCACTCAGTTTATCGATGGCGTTAACCATTGTTGTTGGTTTCTCAGTTGGTGGTAACCGATTAGATAATGCCAAACACTATAGTTTTATTGGTGTTTTAAGTGGTCTAGGTGTGCTCATATTAGCAGCTATTTTTATGTTCTTCAATCGTGAGTGGATTGCCAGTTGGTACTCTACCGATCCTGAGGTCATTAGTTTTGCTAGTAGCCTGTTTTTAATGGCGATTCTATATCAGATATCTGATGGAGCTCAAGCAGGATTACAAGGTGTTTTACGTGGATATAAAGATGTGAAAGTTCCATTTTTCATTGCTTTTGTTTCTTACTGGATATTAGGAATCCCTATTGGCTATTCACTAGCTCGCTTTACCGATTTAGGACCATTTGGTTTATGGGTTGGTATTTCAATTGGTTTAACAGGTGCTGCCATTGGTTTCTTAACACGGTTAAGGATTATATATCGCAAACAAAAAGAAGTCGTTACAAATCATTAATGACATACAGACATGAATACAAAAAACCGGCACACATAAGAGGGTGTCCGGTTTTTTACTATCTTCAAACATTCATAACTTCATTCATAGATTTTTTTATTTATTAGCATATCTATTTACTAGATCTAACACAGCTTTTGAATATCTAAATACCTAGATCATTTGTGTATAACAAACATATAAAAAGAGCTTCATTTAAATAGTTAACTAAAAATTTACCCGATAACTACGAGAGGGTAACGCTTGATTATATGACATCATAACGATGACTTCATCCTTAATAATATCTTCGTTTCTTTGGTGCCAAAGTCTTTTCTCAATTTTATATCCCATTCCATCTATTAAAATAATCGCTTACGGATGGGATTTCACCATGCTTTAGTCTTTTAAGAGTTCCGTTGAATTCCTAGTTAAATCAAATAATGTCCACCGTGGACGACCAAAACTTTTGACTGTATTGATTGTCTTTGCAATATTCTCTTCCCTCTCTTTGATTAAGTCATATCAGCTATATGCTTTTCAACGTCAGATTTTATCCTTATTTTACAAGTTATCCTACCCTTTTTCAAAATAAATATTAAAAAACCTATGTTTTCTTACTCACTTATATAAGTGAGAACAGAAAACATAGGTTTTATTGTTAGCAATTATTCTGCAACGTATGGTAATAAAGCCATTTGACGTGCGCGCTTGATAGCTGCTGTCAATTTACGTTGGTATTTAGCTGAAGTGCCTGTAACACGACGTGGAAGAATCTTACCACGCTCTGATACAAAACGCTTTAGTAATTCAACATCTTTGTAATCGATGTGTGTAATTCCGTTTGCTGTGAAATAACAAACCTTACGACGTTTTGAACGTCCACCGCGACGAGGTGCCATGTGAAATCCCCCTTTACTTATTTAGAATGGTAAATCATCGTCTGATATATCAATAGGTTCCATATTGTCGTTAGGAGAACCTGTTGGTTGACTGTATTGATTATTGTTTGGCGCTTGCTGTTGGTTCTGGTACTGATTGTCTTGATAACCTCCAGACCCTTGTCCGCCACCTTGTGGTTGACCGCCTTTAGAATTTCTAGATTCTAAAAACTGTACAGAATCAGCCACAACTTCTGTAATATACACACGTTTTCCTTCTTGGTTGTCATATGAACGCGTTTGGATACGACCGTCTACACCGACAAGAGAACCCTTACCCATGTAGTTTGCTAAATTCTCAGCTGGTTTTCTCCAAATAACACAGTTAATAAAATCTGCTTCACGCTCGCCTTGTTGATTAGAAAAAGGTCTATTTACAGCAATAGTGAAATTAGCAACTGCTACTCCACTTGCAGTATAGCGTAAGTCTGGATCCTTCGTTAATCTGCCGACAAGTACGACACGATTTAACATGAGAACCCCTCCTTATTAGTCTTCTAAGCGAATAGCCATGTGACGAATAATATCGTCAGAGAACTTAGCTAGACGATCAAATTCTTTTGTAGCTGCTTCTTCACCTGTATAATTTACAAGTACGTAGTAGCCATCACGGAAATCGTTGATTTCATAAGCAAGACGTTTCTTGCCCATTTCTTCAGCTTTCACATCTTCCGCTCCGTTGTCAGCAAGGATTGTGTTGAAACGCTCAACTACAGCTTTTTTAGCTTCGTCCTCAATGTTTGGGCGGATGATGTACATGATTTCATACTTTCTCATCCGTATACACCTCCTTTTGGTCTTAACGGCTCCTTAGTTTGCTAAAGAGCAAGGAGTAATAATTTTTCATTACTCACAATCAAGTATTATACCAAATAACCATTGTATTTTCAAGAGATTATCGAAACTTCTCTTAAATTATTTAATTATACGTTAAAACGGAAGTGAATAACGTCGCCATCTTTTACGATATATTCTTTACCTTCCAAACGTACTTTTCCGCGTTCTTTCGCTACAGCCATTGAACCAGCATCAACGAGATCATCGTAAGAGACTGTTTCCGCACGAATGAATCCACGTTCAAAGTCCGTATGGATAATACCGGCCGCTTGTGGCGCTTTAATACCTTTCACAAACGTCCACGCACGCACTTCTTGTTCACCAGCAGTGAAATAAGTTGCCAGACCAAGCAATGAATAAGTCGCTTTAATCAATTGATCTAAACCAGACTCTGGAATACCTAATTCTTCAAGGAACATGTCTTTTTCCTCGCCATCTAATTCGGCGATTTCTGATTCTACTTTAGCACTAATGATAATTACTTCGGCAGCATCTGTTGCCGCGAATGCTTTTACTTGTTTGACATACGGATTTTCATCCGCATCAAGTAATTCATCTTCACCTACGTTTGCCACATAGAGGATAGGCTTTTGAGTAAGTAAATGGAGTCCTTTAACAGTCTTTAGTTGCTCATCAGTAAACTCTACTGACCGCGCAGGTTTTTCGTTTTCAAATGCGTCTTTTAGCTTTGTAAGGATATCAAATTCTACTAAAGCATCCTTATCTTTTTGACGCGCTAATTTTTCCACGCGTTGGAAACGTTTTGTTACCGTTTCTAAATCCGCAAGGATTAATTCGAGGTTAATTGTCTCAATATCTGAGATAGGATCAACAGTACCTGATACGTGTGTGATATTTTCATCTTCAAAACAACGCACAACGTGACAAATCGCATCGACTTGACGAATATGTGAAAGGAATTGGTTACCTAGACCTTCCCCTTTACTCGCACCTTTTACAATCCCGGCGATATCTGTGAATTCAAAGGCTGTTGGAACTGTTTTTTTCGGTTTCACGAGCTCTGTTAATTTGTTTAAACGTTCGTCGGGTACTTCTACAATCCCAACGTTTGGATCGATTGTACAGAATGGATAGTTTGCTGATTCTGCACCTGCTTGTGTAATTGCGTTAAATAATGTTGATTTACCCACGTTAGGTAACCCAACAATACCTGCTGTTAATGCCATATTTCTTTTCCACTCCTTAAGGGTTTGCCACTACAAGTAACGTTACTGTCCTCATTATAGTGAGGGCATGTTTAAAACGCAAGTTAGATAACTGAATAAAACTTGCGTTTTAAAGCTATATAGGCGTTTTGATTCGTTTTTTAGATTAAATGTAGTGACTATTTTGTCTATTTTTTAAAAACAGTTATAAACTTCGTTAATATCATGATAAGAGTCGACGCTTGATCCATGCACACTAAATGTTTCACGTGAACATTTAGTGTGTCGTTTCTTCTGGGGCGTGAGAAACTAATACTTTTTTTAATTTTGATTCGAACTTTTTCCGTGGAATCATGACGCTGTGATCACAACCCGTACATTTAATTCGAATATCCATACCCAAACGAATGATTTCCCAGCGGTTCTCTCCGCAAGGATGTGGTTTTTTCATTTCGACAATGTCATGTAAATGATAGATTGGTTTTGCCACTAACAACGCCTCCTTTTCACCTTTATCATTCTACCATTAGACTGGTTGTTTAGGCTAGCTATATTAATTGATTAACTGATGAATTGATAGCCAATGAGTAAGACGGTGACAATAAGAAGTGCAGGTATCAAGTTCGCAATACGAATCTTTGTCATCCCTAACATATTAAACCCGATCGCAGCAATCATCAGCCCACCTGTCGCTGTCACATCTACAATCCATAAATCTAAGAAAGTTTCTGGTACATAACGATAAATAACAACGGCAAGTAACGCAATCGCGCCTTGATAAATGATCACAGGGAATACCGATAACCCTACGCCAATCCCTAATGTTGTCGTTAAAATCATCGATGTAAAACCATCCAGAATTGATTTCGTGTACAAAATACTATGATCATAGCGTAAGCCACTGTCGAGTGCGCCGACAATACCCATAGCACCAATCACAAAGATCAAACTTGCGGTAATAAATCCTTGAGATATGCGCTGATCAACAGACTTTTTACTGATAAGTTGTCCGACACGATCACCGAATTGATTGAGGCGGTCTTCTAACTTAAAGACTTCGCCTAAAATACCTCCAAACATTAAACTTATAATCACAATAATTAACTGATTGACCTCGAAAGCCATTTGAAAGCCAATTAAAATGACCGCTAAACCAACCGCATTAAGTGCTGTTTCTTTATATTTTTCTTCAATATTCTGTAGAAACAAACCAATAACGGTACCTACAATAATCGTCAATCCATTAATAAGTGTACCTGTTAAAGCCATGAGCCACCTACCTTCCTATGCCAATGTTTCACGTGAAACATTGGCGGCTATTTTATTTTTCATTCATTTTCTTTACGATTGTTTCACGTGAAACAATCGTAAAGAAAATGCCTCGCTTACCTCATTGGTAAGCCAGACATTCTCATTTAATCATTCAATAACTCAATGATCCGCTCTAAATCCTTATTGTTATAGTATTCTATCTCAATCTTACCTTTTTTCTTACCTTGATTAATCTTAACACTTGTTCCAAATCGTTGACGTAATAATCTTTCTTGCTCTGCTACAAAGATATCTTTTTTAGGTTTGATCTTCTTCTTCGTCTCTTTAACTTCATTAAGTGATTGAATTAACTGCTCAACCTGACGGACATTTAACTTCTCCGAAGTTATCTTTTTAATAACTTTATCCAGCGTGTCTTTATCTTTTAATCCAAGTAACGCCCGACCATGCCCCATAGACAATTCACCGTTATTAATCATCGCCGTTACTTGCGCTGGAAGTTGTAACAACCTCACCAAGTTAGCAATGTGTGGACGACTCTTGCCTAACTTTTGGGCTAAATCTTCTTGAGTTAAATTATGTGACTTCATTAAGTTCACATAAGCCTGTGCTTCTTCAATTGGTGTTAAGTTCTCGCGTTGTAAATTCTCTAACAAAGCAAGCTCCATCATTCGTTGGTCATCCATATCTTTAATAATAACAGGTACCGTCTCTAGTCCTGCCTCTTTTGCCGCCCGGTAACGACGTTCACCAGCAATAATTTCAAATCCTTTAACAGATTCTCTCACTAACAATGGCTGAATAATACCATAAGTTAAAATCGATTGCTTAAGTTCCTCAATAGCTTCAACTTGAAACGTCTTACGTGGTTGATATGGATTGGGGCGACACTTTGTCAGTTCTACCTCAACGACTTGTCCCTCTCGCACATCTTCATTTTCATTTAATTCCGGAAAGAACGCATTAATGCCTTTACCTAGTCCTCTAGCCATTTGACATCACTTCCTTCGCTAATTCAAGATACACTTCCGCACCACGTGACTTCGGATCATATGTAATAATCGGCTGTCCGTGACTTGGTGCTTCTCCTAAACGAACATTCCGAGGAATGATTGTTTGATAAACTTTATCCTGGAAATACTTTTTCACTTCCTCAATGACTTGTAAACCTAAATTCGTTCGTGCATCAAGCATTGTTAATAGGACACCTTCAATTTGAAGCGATTTATTTAAATGCTTTTGAACTAATCGTACAGTATTTAGTAATTGACTCAGTCCTTCAAGTGCATAATATTCACACTGTACAGGGATAATCACACTATCTGATGCTGTCAACGCATTGAGTGTCAACAAGCCAAGTGATGGTGGGCAATCAATAATAATATAGTCATAGTTTGGAACAGCTGAAGCTAACGCTTTTTTAAGTCTTTGTTCTCGTGAAATTGTTGGTACAAGCTCAATTTCAGCACCCGCCAGTTGAATCGTAGCTGGTACAATATCTAAGTTTTCTACATTTGTAGGTATCACAACATCTTTTGCTTCTAAGTCTTCGACAAGCACATCATAAATACACTGGTCGACGTCGGCTTTATTAACGCCTAGCCCACTTGTAGCGTTACCTTGTGGGTCAATATCGACAAGGAGCGTCTTGTGGCCATAATAAGCTAAGCATGCGCTTAGATTCACTGATGATGTAGTTTTCCCTACGCCGCCTTTTTGATTGGCTACGGCGATTACTTTTCCCATGGTAACACTCACCTCTAATTTTAGAACTTCTTTTCTATTCTATCACTATTTTAAAAATTATACAGCGCCAAAAAACAGATTCAAACATATTTAGCTAAAATTTTTATAAAAATTGTCATTAGAAGCGGTGTTTATTAATATTATCTCTTGATTTTTGTAAATATGAACACTTGCCAAAGGTGATTTGAACTTTTAATTCATGCAAAAAGACCGCCTATTATGTCAGGAGGTCCGCTTATACTAAAATTATGATTTTTTGTTCATCCATAGCTTCATATCACGGGTCGGTGTACATGATGTTTCATAATATAAGGGACTTACTAAGATAGTAATAATCCCTAGGATCATAACCGAAAACAATACCTGTTCTGCTGATATAAAACCAAAGACACCTAGTAGAGCTGGTGAATAACTTAATAATAAGAGCTTGCGATTTCTTTTTTACGTCCGTTCATGCCAGCACTGCTCATGTTTACAATATGGGCATTTTATATGTGGTGTAAGTTTAAACGTCCGAATAAAGACATGTCTACATTTCCAACGGGTATGACACTTTTGACACGTTGCCATGCTCTATCCTCCCTTTCTTCTTAAAATGGTCTAAGAATCTAATTTAGGATAAAAACAGCAACCATGAAGTCATGATTGCTGTTTTCTAGGTGAATGAAACACTGGTATTAATGTTTTTTTGGTATTTTTATCGTGATTTGATAATAGTCATCTAAATCTTGTTCATCTGTTTCCAGATTAACACCTGTATCCGAGACCATGGTCAGTGATTGACGAATCGTATTCATCGCAATACGCACATCTTTACTAACCCCTTTAAATCGCGGCTTTTTAGGTTTTTCTTTTGGTTCAAGCTGATTTTTAATCCGTTCTTCAGTCTGTTTAACATTGAGACCTTTTTCAATGATGTCTGCCAGTAACTTCACTTTTTGATCATCATCTTTTAAACGGATCAATGCTCTAGCGTGTCGTTCGGTGATTAATTTATCCGTAATCGCTTGATGAACAGCTTCCGGTAACTTCAGTAACCTTAACTTGTTCGCAATCGTCGACTGACTCTTACCTAATCGCTGGGCAAGTGCTTCTTGCGTGAGCTGATGTAAGTCTAGTAAGCGCTGATAGGCTTGTGCTTCTTCAATGACCGTTAACTCTTCTCGCTGTAAGTTTTCAATTAGAGCGACAGAGGCGGTTTCTTTGTCATTCATCTCACGAATGATCGCAGGGATTGTTTCCCATTCTAAAGAACTGACCGCTCTAAAACGGCGCTCACCTGCAATAATTTCGTATTGTTTTTCATGATCATCGATTTGTCTTACGACAATCGGCTGAATCATACCATGAGTATGAATGGTTTGAGCCAATTCAGCAATTTTCTCTTCGTTGAATATTGAGCGCGGTTGATAACGGTTCGGAGTAATTTCTGCTAGTGGAAGTTGCATCACTTCATCCGGATTAATTGTCTCCTCAATAGTTTCTTCAATTGCGTCGACCTCTTCTTCCCTCGTTTGCTCTTTTTCACCCATACCAAATATGCGACCAAATGGAGGTAACATACTATACACCACCTTTTCTTCCGTCTTACCGATTCTACTATTTTTAATGAATGTTTCACGTGAAACATTCTCTGTTTCTTTTATTCGGATCCTTAAGGCTATCCATACTTCTACTATTCTATCATATAATCAGATAAAAATATGCGATAATCATTGAAAAAATATCGAATATCTTATCGTGTCATGACAAAATCCCCATTAAGCTAATGGGGATTTGTTTGGTGTTCCTGGTTTTCTTGGATATTGCTTCGGTGTTTGACGACGTTTAACGATTCTCACAATATTACGTTCACCTTGATCTTCTGGTAAATCAAAGGTGAAAATACTGTCCAGTTCCCCGCCGAGTAACTCAATCGCATTTTTAGCTTCTTTAAGTTCTACTTCAGCATTTGGGCCTTTCATCGCAATAAACTGCCCCCCTGTTTTTACAAGTGGTAAGCACAGTTCACTTAAAACAGATGTTTTTGCTACGGCTCTTGCGAGCACTAAATCAAACTGATGTCTAAATTGTTTATTTCGACCGAATAATTCTGCCCGATCATGATAAAACGCCACTTCTGTTAGCTCTAAAGCTGCGGCTAAGTGATTAAGGAAAGTGATCCGCTTTTTAAGTGAGTCCACAATCGTTATTTTTAACTGTGGGAAACAAATTTTTAACGGAATACTAGGGAAACCTGCGCCCGCACCCACATCACAAATATTTAATTCTTGTGTGAAATCAACATAAAACTAGCCGTAATTGAATCATAGAAATGCTTTAAATACACTTCTGTTTCTTCTGTAATTGCCGTTAAATTAATTTTCTCGTTCCATTCAACGAGCGTCTTAAAATATATATCAAATTGTTCAATTTGACGTTCAGACAAGTTGATACCTTCTTGTTTTAATCGCTCAACAAACTCTGTAATAGTCATAAAACGTTCCTTTCTTCCTGTTTATGTGACAGTTATTTCACTTAACGCTCGTCTTCAGAGAGACGTTTGATCTGACCTTGTTCGATATAGACAAGTAAAATCGAAACATCGGCTGGATTAACTCCTGAGATACGTGACGCTTGTCCAACGGACAACGGACGAACTTTTTCAAGTTTTTGTCGTGCTTCCGTCGCTAAACCACTAATGGCGCTGTAGTCAATATCTTCAGGAATCACTTTGTTCTCCATCTTCTTCATCCGATCCACCTGTTGACGTGATTTTGTAATATAGCCTTCATATTTCACTTGAATTTCAACTTGTTCTTTCACGTCAATATCCAGAGAACTGTCTTCCTCAAGATTCTCTCGATGACATCATAGGTAACTTTTGGACGTTTCATTAATTCGAGTGCTTTTAACGGTTCTTTTAAGTCTGTTTCACCAATTTCTTGAAGAATAGCATTAAGCTCGTCGTTCGGTTTGATGACAATTTTACTAAGGCGTTTTTGCTCGTCTTCAATTGCCGCAAGTTTTTGTTCAAATGATTCGTAACGTTCGTTGCTTATTAAGCCTAAGTCATGACCTAATTTAGTCAAACGTAAATCAGCATTGTCGTGACGCAACAGTAGACGATATTCTGCACGTGACGTGAGTAACCGGTAAGGTTCATTTGTCCCTTTAGTGACTAAGTCATCAATTAAGACGCCAATATAGGCTTGTGAGCGGTCTAAAATCAACGTCTCTAATGATAGAGCATGAGCCGCTGCGTTAATACCCGCCATTAATCCTTGACCTGCCGCTTCTTCATAACCTGATGTCCCGTTAATTTGACCCGCCGTATATAATCCAGAAATGCTTTTTACTTCTAAAGTTGGCCATAGTTGGGTTGGGACAACCGCATCATACTCAATCGCATAACCCGAACGCATAATTTCTGCTTCTTCTAAGCCCGGTATTGAACGCAACATTTTATGTTGCACAAATTCTGGTAGTGATGTTGAGAATCCTTGGACGTAAACTTCTTCTGTGTCACGACCTTCAGGCTCTAAGAAAATCTGATGACGTGGTTTATCATGGAATCTAACAACTTTATCTTCAATCGATGGACAGTAGCGTGGTCCTGTTCCTTTAATCATACCAGAATACATCGCTGATAAGCCCAAGTTCTCGTTGATAATTTCATGGGTTTCTTCCGTTGTGTACGTCAGCCAACAAGGTATTTGATCAACAATCATTTCTGTCGTCTCATAAGAGAAATGACGTGGATTGTCGTCCCCCGGTTGAATTTCTGTTTTACTATAATCAATCGAGCGTGAATTAACCCGCGGTGGCGTACCAGTTTTAAACCGCACAATATCAAAACCGAGTGATTCTAAGTTTTCCGCCAGCTTGATTGAGGCACGTTGGTTATTAGGACCTGATTCATACGACACATCTCCAATGATGACTCTCCCGCGCATAAACGTACCGGTCGTAATAATCACCGATTTTGCGTAATATGCTGCTTTTGTCTCAGTTAAAACACCTTTTACTTCACCGTCTTCGACAATCAATTCTTCTACCATAGCTTGTCGCATCGTTAAATTATCTAACTGTTCTAATTGGTATTTCATCTCTTGAATATATAGCGGTTTATCCGCCTGTGCTCTTAGCGCACGCACCGCAGGTCCTTTACCTGTATTTAACATGCGCATTTGAATATATGTTTTATCAATCACTTTTCCCATTAACCCACCTAACGCATCAATTTCCCGGACAACCACCCCTTTGGCGGGTCCTCCAATCGATGGGTTACATGGCATAAAAGCAATCATATCTAAATTAAGTGACAACATTAATGTTTTGGCTCCGCGCTTAACAGCCGCATGAGCGGCCTCAACCCCCGCATGCCCAGCACCAACTACAATAACGTCATAATGACCTGCATTATACATGTTTATCTTTATCTCCTTTGTTTTGTTACTTTCCTAAACAGAATTGTGAGAACAACTGATCAATTAAACTATCTTGAACGTATCCCCAATAATCTCACCAAGTAATTCCCATGCGCGTGTGACATCAATTTGGATTAAATCAAGTGGCATCTCGCTATCAATTGCCATATCGGCTTCGCTTAAACTCTGTTTTGCCTGATTCAACAACTGAATATGACGAGCATTTGACACATAACTCAAATCACTTGATTCAATGCCACCCGTAAAGAACGTATCTGCAATCGCTTGTTCTAACTGATCAATACCGGCTTCTTCAATAAGTGATGTCGTCACCACTGGTTTCCCATCAATAAGGCGTTTCACTTCATCATGGTCAAGCGTTGCCTCTAAATCGGTTTTATTAATGAGAACGATCACTTCCATATCCCGCACGATTTCTAATAACTGTCGGTCCTCATCGGTTAAGACATCATTATTGTTTAAAACGAGCAAAATAAGATCCGCTTCATTTAATACTTGGCGTGAACGCTCTACACCAATTTTTTCAACTAAATCTTCTGTTTCACGAATACCAGCCGTATCAACTAATTTAAGTGGTACCCCGCGCACATTGACGTACTCTTCAATAATGTCACGTGTTGTCCCCGGAATATCGGTGACAATGGCTTTATTTTCTTGCACGAGTGCATTCATTAGCGATGATTTTCCGACGTTTGGACGACCGATAATCGCCGTGGAAATACCTTCTCGTAAAATCTTTCCTTGTTTGGCCATTGCCAACAATTTTATAATCTCGTCAGAAACGAGCGCAATTCGTTCTTTTAATAAATTTAACGTCATTTCTTCTACATCATCATACTCTGGGTAATCAATATTAACTTCCACATGGGCAACTGTTTCAATTAATTGTTGGCGCAATCGGGTAATTAATTTTGATAACTTACCATCAAGCTGTCTAACGGCCACATGCATCGCTTTATCTGTTTTGGCACGAATTAAATCCATCACCGCTTCTGCTTGTGATAAATCAATCCGACCATTAAGAAAGGCACGCTTGGTGAATTCACCCGGCTCTGCGAGTCTGGCTCCGTGGTAGAGCGCTAATTCTAATAACCGGTTCACTGAGGCTAAGCCACCGTGACAGTTGATTTCAACCACATCTTCTCTGGTGAACGTTTTTGGCTCTCGCATGACACTCACCATAACCTCTTCAATCATTTCCTCGGTATCTGGTTCGACGATCCGGCCATAGTGAATCGTATGGGAATCGACTGTTGTTAAATCTTTTCCGCGGTACATTTTATTCGCAATCGTAAGAGCTTCATCCCCACTTAAGCGCACAATCGCAATCGCTCCCTCACCGAGTGGCGTCGAAATCGCCGCAATTGTATCTAATTCCATCATTTCACAACACCTCACTTTTTCTTTATCTTACCCTTATATCTATTTAAACCTCTTATATTATGTCTTAGTCAACACGTATTACTAACTAATTAGAATATCATAAATAAACAAAAAAGAATAGCCATATATTATCCACTGTGGATAAGTATATGGCTATATGAATTAAGTATCTTTTAAAGTTGTGCACAAGGGGATAGTTTAAAAATATTAGAGATGTTATCCACAACGCTTATCATTGAAAAACCGATAACCACATTTGCCGTTTGTTTTTACTAGATACATCGCTTCGTCCGCCTGTTTCATCAATAATTCAAGTGAAGTGGCATCACTTGGATAATGACTGACACCGATAGAAGGTGATGTGAAAATCGTCGTATCTCCAAATGTGACTGGCGTTTCAACAAGCGCCACAATCTGTTTAAGCAAGTGCTCGATCAGCTGATCTGACTGTCCTGATATGATAAAGGTAAACTCATCGCCACCAAGTCTGGCAATGACTGCGTCACTATCACATGCTCTAATGGTTGTCTTTATACGCGTGGCAATTTCTATTAATAATGCATCACCAACCTGATGACCGAGTGAATCATTGATAGCTTTAAAATTATCTAAATCAAGAAACCCAATATAACACGGATACGTGTCTTCCTTGATTCGTTTAGTTAAATCATAACGGAAAGCTGTTCGATTTTTTAAACCTGTTAAGCTGTCGTAGTAAGCGAGCTTCCTTACTTGATTTTGTTTTAATACGTCCGCGGTAATGTCTTTACCAATACCAAACATCCCTGTAAAAATACCTTCAACTAAAATAGGAATAACGGTTAGATGAAGCACCCTTTGTTTGTCGCTTACATCCAGTGTCACTTGATACTGCTTTGTTTCACCTTGATAAAAGGCATCGCGATCAGTGATTAACTGCTCCCGATCAGACGTCAACAAAACATCAAGACTATATCGTCCAACTAAACGGGCTTTAGGTTGCTGAAACCATTCGCACGTGACGTCATTAACACTCGTAAAATAGCCGTCTGAATCAATAGAGAATACCGCATCAGGATGATAATCAAATAAAGACTTATACCGTTGTTCGCTAATAGCTAAGTCCAACGCTTTCTTCTCGTATGCTTGTACGAGATAATGATTTTCTAAAATAACAAAGACTTGACGAACAATCACAAGAATAAATGTGACGATCGCACCAATTAATAACACGGTATCTTGTCGTTCATCAACCACTAACAACACAATAAGCAAAAACACATTAACATAAGGTAAGATATAGTGACGCGCGCGTCTTTTAACTGGATGATGAGCACGCGTCATTTCCTCCTCATCTCTAAAATAGAAACTTGCCGCAATCAGCATCACCGCCAAGCTAAAGAAAGGATCAATCCAATTGTTAGACTGATAGTCAAAATGGATGGTCATGACTAGATAACTGATGTCAGCGATAATTTGAATCACGACACCAAACAACATTAAACGAAGCGCCTTATTGGCGTAAACATAAGCTGACATATAAAAAATCATTACTAAACCAAAAAGAAGCAACAAATCTCCAACGGGATAGATGACAGAGACAACAATTTCAAATAGTCGCATGTCCCCGTCAATCACGAGCGGTTCAATGATGTAATACCACGAAAGACTGATGGTCACAACCATAATAATTAACAAATCCAACATAAACTTCACAAAACTATACTTCCGTTCCGGATGAACGACTTTATAGCCTACTGCCATTAAATACCCAAACAGTTGCAGTAAGTAAAAGACATCTGGTAAACCGGGGTACGGCACTGCTTGTCCTAAGATTGTTTCATAAGTAAACCAAATTACTTCGGCAAGTAATATGCTACCGGTTCCAAATAATAACCAACACCATAAGCCTCGATCGTCACTGCGAAGTTTAACAGCCGGCCATAGCCAGATAAACGCTAGCATCATACTAACAAGCGATAAAATATTTCCTCCAGTCGTTCTCATGTTATCACTATTACTAAACATCAGATTCCACACTAAATACAGTGCTGTCAGCACTATACTTATCCACAGATAGTTATGTTTGTTTTTTAAACGCATCATACTAAAGTCCCCATTTAACAAATCATTTATGACCTATGACACTTAATAACCTGAAAAACACAAAATATAATGAAAATTTAACTACGGAATTATTATACATCACGCATCCAAATTATGCACTTGATCTTGCTAAATGGTTGCCGATACATACGACTAGCCGGGTGACTAATGATGCATCTTTATAGTGTTGTTATTCTGTCATCATTGATTAATTCAATGAGGCACTTAGTAAAATCAGTCCACTCTTCAGGAAATTCTTGATGGCCATTTTTTTTACGTTTATATGTCTCAAACGTTAAGATAACTTCCCAACTCGTCCCATCTAATACATTCGGTGCATTATAGTTAGTGTCCCACAGCTTAATCCGAAGATGTTCTAAGTCCTCTAACAGCTTTGTGATTGTCGTTTCTTCTAGTATACTGAGACAAGGTTCTTCCATCTTTCGCTGATGACTATATGATAATTCCCTTGTATTAAAATCTAGCGTTAATTCGAAAAAACCTTCATGAAAACCACCAATAGAAACAAAAAAATGTGTTAATTGCTGCGCATGTTTCATCCACTCACTCCTTTCATTCACCCCAGCCCAAACAAAATGTAACAGTCATTTATGTTAATCATACTAAACCTTGACTTGATTAAGGGGACTTATATCGTAACGTTCACAACATTTCGATGTGAAAAATCAAAAAGAGTGCTAAAAGAAAGTTCATTCTTTCCTCTACGATGACTATACGATTAAACAATCAATGATTTTATATGCCTTAGGCTATATAACTTGATTTTTGTGTTATAATCGGGCAGGATTAAGCTTGTACAAAAATTATACATACCGGAGGAACCACTTATGTCTTACAAAAAAATAGCCTTATGGAAAAGCGTGAAAACACATGCGGTACTGATACTCATTACCGTCTTACTAATTAATGCGACGCTATCGAGCTTCGTGCTTTATTTAATTGAAATGACTGGCATCAATTTAGGGATTGTCGGAACGTTCTTAACCAACTTTATGAACATCATTCTAGCCACTATTCTTATTGCGGTTTTTTTAAACTATTACATCATCCGCCCCATTCGTCATATGGAGAAGAAAATTTATCAATTTGAACAGGGTGAACGTGATATTCGGATTCGTTCGAAAAACTTTAATGAGATTGGTCGCCTAGCTGATCGTTTAAATCATTTATTTCATGAAATCGATCAAAATGAACAAAATAAACAAACGGAAATCGAACAAATTGAAACAAAGACAACACATTTAGCCAGTAAACTTGATACATTAACAGCCGATATTGAATTACTCGGACAATCATTTGATCAAGTATCTGAGACAACGACAGACCAACTGTCAACATTTGAAGAAACAACCGCCTTAACAGATGAAATGAAACAACATTTTAACGAGATTACTCAAACTTTGCTTGAATTAACGGCTGATTTTAATGCGATGGAAGCAAAAACAACAACAGGGACCAAACAAGTAACGGCTTCTTCAAAAGCGATGCGAAAGATTGCGACAGAAGCCAGTGAAACAAAGACACTCGTTCATAGCTTAACGACAGAGATTGAACGTATTCAAGATATCGTCACCTTAATTAATGATATTGCCGAACAAACGAATTTACTTGCCTTAAACGCATCGATTGAAGCAGCACGTGCTGGTGAACATGGAAAAGGCTTTACGATTGTAGCAGATGAAGTGAGAAAGCTGGCTGAACGTTCAGTTGACGCAACATCAAGTGTCAATGATACCGTTCAACAAATCTTAACGAACGTGACCGCCTTCACTGAACAAACCGATCAACAAGCGAGTACCATTGATGATGAGTCTGAAAAGATATTACGCATCAATGAAGACTTTGCTTTCTTTACCGACCACATTAAAAAAACCGTCACAACGATAAATAATGTGGCTGATAAAGCAACAAATGTACAAGCATCCAGTGAAGAGATTACCTCTGCAATGAATGACGCGACGTATAAGTCAGAAGAAGCAACGACTCATATAGTCTCAACGAAAACATCTCTTGATCAAGAGATAGCTTCACTGAAAGGTTTACGAGAAGATATCGTTGAATTAAAAGCTCTCTTTCAGACCGACACACTAAAAGAAATCGCAAAGTAAGCAACTATCTCTCAACTATTACTATGGTTGAGAGACTTTTTTTTAAAATGACGTGCAAGTCATATGCTTTTGGGGTATACAGAAGGTATAGATTTGACTAGAGGAGGATTCTGATATGCGCTATGCAAAAATAATTACGTGGTTAAGCCTACTAGCCATGACGGCTGGTTTATTGAATGGCTTTATTCATGGTGACTTTTTTGTTGATGGAGGAGCTTTATTTGAAAACCCGTGGGGGGTCATGTCACTCATTGATTTATATGTGGGATTTGTACTCTTTTCGTTATGGATCGTATACCGTGAATCATCAAAAATTAGCATCGTCCTGTGGGTTGTTGCGATGATGATTCTCGGCTTTTTCACCGGCTGTATTTATATCTTAAAGGCACTTTATGAGTCTAATGGGGACTGGGATATAGTCTTTCACGGCCACAAGGATAAAATCGTATGATACGGCTAAAAGAATGGCAGGAACAACTCCAGCTTGTATTTGAAAAGAAAACAAGTGATGCTCTTATTCCACCGGTCTTATTCTTCCTTGTTAACCAATGGTTATCATTAGAAATCGCTAGTCTCGTCACCTTTATTTATTTAATTGGTTTAATTATCTACCGGAAAGTGAAACAAGACCCAGGCAAGTATGCGTATGTTGGCGTTGTTGGCGTCATACTATCTATTGGCCTTAGCTTATTATCAGGAGAAGCGATTAATTTTTATTTACCTGACTTAATTACAACCGGCGGGATTGTGCTGATCTGTTTCGGGTCACTGTTGATTCATCGACCGATTGCCGCACTACTCAGTCATTTAACCCGCGGTTGGCCACTTGATTGGTATAAACGTTCAGATGTCACCCCAGCTTATCGTTATGCAACCATCATCTGGGGAAGTTATTTCTTATTTCGGCTTGTCGTTCAAAGCTATTTCTACTTTATGGATCAATTTTCAAACTACTTCTTCTTTAATACATTACTCGGCCTACCAATGACGATTGTGATGTTGATTGGTAGTTATGTCGTTGGAGTAAAGACATTAAAAAAATTAGAAGGACCGAGTGTCGACGAGTTTAATCGTGGAGACGCGCCGCCTTTTAAGGGACAACAACACGGTTTTTAGGTCAATAATACAAAAGCTATGCAAGAAGTCAAAGGCCTATCAATCAAAAATAACAAAAAAAGAAGCCACTTCGGCTTCTTTTTTATATCTTTATATCTCTAACTTTATTTCGCTTACTTTTTCAATGGTTTAATCACAACGTGACGGTTAGGTTCTTGTCCATCTGAGAATGTTTCAACACCTGATTGGTGTTGCAGTGCACTATGAATGACTTTACGTTCATATGATGCATCGGTTCTAATGTCACGAGCTTTTTCGTTTTTAATGCTTTATCAGCTAAACGATGGGCTAATTGTTCAAGGGTTGCCGCACGTCGTGAGCGATAATCTTCCGCATCAACAACCACACGGAAGCGTGTCTCTGATTGACGATTTAACATAACTTGCACAATATGCTGCAAAGCATTTAACGTTTGACCGCGTTTACCAATAATCATCGCAATTTTCTCGCCTGATAACTCAAATGTGACAGAATGATTATCGACTTTCGTTGAAACGACAACATCACTAGAGAAAGCTTCTGCCATCACTTTTAAATACATCGCCGCTTGTTCAACTGGATCTTCTTTAACGGTGACTTTAACAATCGCCCGTTTTGATCCAAACAAGCCTAACATCCCTTTTTTACCTTCTTCAATAACTTCAATATCAACGTGGTCCTCTGTGGTGTTAAGTTGCACTAACGCTGATTGGACCGCATCTTTGACTGTTTGTCCAGAAGCAGTTACCTGTTTCACTAGTTATTTCCTCCCGAAGTTTGCTGGAATTTGAATGGCTTACGAATAAAGATCGTTTGCAGTACCATAAAGACGTTACCTACAACCCAGTATAACGCAAGGGCAGCTGGGAAGAACATCGACATGACACCAATCATGATCGGCATCATATAAAGCATCATCGTCATTTGTGGATTCCCTGCATTTTGTGTCATGTTTGTGCCGGCCATTGTTAACTTCTGTTGTAAGAACGTGGCACCGGCTGCAACAATCGGCAAAATATAAAATGGATCAGGGTTTGATAACTCAAACCATAAGAAATTACCATCTTGTAATCCTGGTGTCCGCATAATTGCGTGATATAACCCAATTAAAATTGGCATTTGAACAATCATCGGTAAACACCCTGCCATTGGATTCACATTGTATTCTTTGAATAACTTCATTGTTTCTTCTTGTAATTTTTGTTGTGTCTGTGCATCTTTTGAGCTGTATTTTTCTTTTATTTTATTTAACTCAGGTTGTACCTCTTGCATCGCTTTTGAACTCTTTAATTGTTTCACGTTAAGTGGAACAAGAACCGAACGAATCACAAGGGTCACAACAACGATGGCCCAACCAAAACTACCTCCAAATAAATCTGCCGCTGACGTGATGAGCCAAGATAATGGATACACAAAGTATTCATCCCAAATGCCATTACTTTCTGCGGTAATTGGTGCGTTAATATCTCCACACCCTGACAATAATAAAACTAAACCAATTAAGGCCGCTAACAATAAGACCTTTTTACGCATGATCTTCCTCCTTAACATATATTTATCCATATATGTGAAACTCATAAGTTATTTTATCATTATCTTTACGGGAATACTAGAAAAAGCCTTACCTTTTAACAAACTTCCTCATAAACATAGAAAAGTATCTACTTATGGCATTAATCATCTTTATTGATTTTAATTCATCAACCATCATGAGTCTTGAACTTTATTTTTCTGTCCTTGTTTTAAAAGTTTTGATTTAAACAACACATGCGTCAGACTTTTCTTTATCTCATGAAAATCTAAATCTTTCGTTGGCACTCGCGCAATAATCACAAAATCATAAGCTTGTTTTATCTCAGGATCAAGCTCATGAAACGCTTGTCTTAGATAACGTTTGATGCGATTTCTCACAACGCATTGCCGACTTTTTTTGAGACAGATAACCCAATACGGAAATGGGTTTGATTTTGTTTCGGTAAGTAATAGAGAACGAGCTGACGATTGGCAAACGACGTCCCTCGTTTAAATACTTGTTGAAAATCATCATTTGATTTCAGTCGATATGCTTTCTTCATCTGTTTCTCCCCCTACCTACTTACCATTTGTGTATCTATTAAGTCATACGCACGTGCTTTATTCTAAAAATCGAATTTAACCGCTTTATTTTCTATCTATTAAAAATGGGATGATTCACTCATGTTTCTGTTTAACAGAGTCACGAGAGCGCTCATCCCAATATCTTTTCTCCACTTAACGTGAAAAAAAGACCACTGTCGTTAGTCAGTGGCCTATGCTGATAATACTTTTCTACCTTTGCTACGACGACGCTTAAGTACAAGACGTCCATTTTTCGTGCTCATACGCTTACGGAAGCCGTGAACTTTTTTACGCTTACGATTGTTTGGTTGAAATGTGCGTTTCATTTATACTACACCTCCCTGAGGAATTTCTAACTTTCATCTATTAGACAGCCTTATATATTATAAATAATACGAGACATGCCTGTCAATTATTATTCCTAGTGTTTACTCTACAATGTACTATAATAGCTTAAATTTTTCTGGTTGTCACGTATTTTTAAAAAAAAATAAAAAATCCTCTTAATTAAGAGGCGACTCTAACATAGTAAAAATCCAAAATAATATGATGCATTGAGGTTTTTTTGTCCCATACTAAGGATAATATTTTTCATTTCATCACTGTCAATCTTTACTGAAACTCGATAATTACTTTGATCAGTAGGCCACATTTTCAATGATGATATTTCCCCCCAATGTTTTTGATCCACTCAAACATGATACTGATTACCTTCTATTAGCACGCTTTCATTACCTACTGTCTTATCGTTTTCTACTTACTAGACGTCATTGACACATATTTATCCACAAGGACTCCTTTCTCTTATTTTCAACATTATCCACATGCTTTCCCCAGCATGCTTTTTCCTTTTTTTATTATCCACAACAATTATCGACAGGTTAAGCACACTTTCACACCTTGTGGATGAAAAATCCCCACATGTCTGTCGTTATGTGGATAACCATCGAAATACCTTGCAAAATCGCTCGTTTTTTGATATTATAACTGTGTTTAACTGAAAAAAATATATCACTATCTAAATAATTATCCACAGTCAGTGGATAACCTGTGGACATTTATTCACATCACCTGTATAAACTTATCAACAAAAATGTGTATAAAACGAACAACTGGTCTGATATACCATGATACAAGTCTTTCATTATCCACAGGCCTGTTTCTAAAACCTTTCGATCTTTTTATGAGATGGCGAGAGGTTTTTTATACTGAAAGCCACATTTTTAAATCTTAAAAACCGCTAACTTATAAGGGTTGGCGGAAACTACTGAAAGAAAGGAGCGTTTAAATGGAGAATATTGAAGAGCTCTGGGATAACACCTTAGAGGCGATTAAAGAAAAAGTCAGCAAGCCCAGTTATGATACGTGGCTAAAAAACACAAAAGCTGATCAACTAACAGATGATACATTAATTGTGTCAGCTCCTAATGAATTTGCACGAGACTGGCTTGAAAACCGTTATACAAGTCTTGTATCAGAAGCTATTTTTGAAGTAACAGGCGCTAAACTAAACACAAAGTTTGTGATTCCAGAACATGAGGCAGCTATTGAGGAGCAAATGAAGCACCTATTAAAAAGCCAAAAACCGCGTCTGATAATCAGGAGCATCCAAAAACGATGTTGAATGATAAATATACATTTGATACATTCGTTATTGGTTCTGGTAACCGATTTGCGCATGCGGCCTCCCTTGCCGTCGCTGAAGCACCAGCAAAAGCTTACAACCCATTATTTATTTACGGAGGGGTTGGTCTTGGTAAAACCCACTTAATGCATGCGATTGGACATTACGTCCTCGATCATAATCCAGATGCCAAAGTCGTTTATCTTTCATCTGAAAAGTTCACGAATGAATTTATTAATTCTATTCGTGACAACAAAGCCGAAAACTTTAGAAGTAAGTACCGAAATGTCGACGTATTACTGATTGATGATATTCAATTTTTAGCAGGTAAAGAACAGACGCAAGAGGAATTTTTCCATACATTTAATACGCTACATGAAGAAAGTAAACAAATCATTATCTCAAGTGACCGACCACCAAAAGAAATTCCAACACTTGAAGATCGGTTACGTTCACGCTTTGAATGGGGACTCATTACTGATATCACCCCACCTGACTTGGAAACGCGCATTGCGATTTTGCGTAAAAAAGCCAAAGCAGAAGGCTTAGAAATTTCTAACGATGTGATGCTTTATATTGCCAATCAAATCGATACAAACATTCGTGAACTTGAAGGGGCTTTAATCCGTGTGGTCGCTTATTCATCACTGACGAATCAAGACATTGACCCGTCACTCGCAGCTGAAGCACTTAAAGATATTATTCCAAATACACGACCAAAAGTCGTCACCATTCAACAGATTAAAGAACTTGTTGGTGAACGTTATCAAATAAAATTAGCTGAATTCGCTGCTAAAAAGCGAACAAAATCGATTGCTTTTCCTCGTCAAATTGCGATGTATTTATCACGAGAGTTGACTGATTTCTCATTACCTAAAATCGGTGAAGAATTTGGTGGTCGTGACCACACAACCGTCATTCATGCTCATGAGAAAATTTCTAAGATGATTGATGCTGATCAATTACTTCAACGAGATATTGAAGACTTAAAAGAAAAGTTAAAGAGTTTTTAAGAAAAGCGTTGTGAACAGTGTGTATAACAAAACAAAGTTATAAACAAACTGTCCACACGTGGATAACTATAATAGAATAGGGGTTTAACTGAGTTATCCACATATCTACAGTCCCTATTACTATTACTACTATTTTTTTATAATAATAATTAATATATAGACTTCCACTAGGAGGAATTTTTCGTTATGAAATTCGTTATACAACGTGACTTACTATTAGAGAGTTTACAACATGTCATGAAAGCTGTTTCACCGCGTGTCGCTGTCCCGATTTTAACTGGGATTAAAATCGAAGCTCTACCAACAGGCATTAAATTAACAGGTAGTGATTCAGATATTTCCATTGAATCATTTATACCTAAAGAAGAAGATGGTTTAGTCCATGTCGAAAACATTGAAACAGGCAGCATCGTTGTTCAAGCTAAATATTTTCCTGAAATCATTCGTAAATTACCACTAAAAACCGTTGAAATTTCAACTGATGATCAATATCAAATGACGATTGTCTCAGGTGGATCTGAGTTTCACTTAAACGGTCAAGATGCGATGGAATACCCTCAGCTCCCGGTCCTACATACGGATAATAGTTTTGAGGTTAAACATGATATTTTTAAAGAAATGATTAAACAAACCGTCTTTGCGGTCTCAACTGTAGAAACACGTCCGATTTTAACAGGCGTCAACATGAAGATTGATAACGGTGAGATGGCGTTTGTTGCGACAGACTCACACCGACTCGCTTCTCGCTCAATCAAACTCGATTCAGACTTTGTTCATATTCAATTTGATAATATTGTTATTCCAGGTAAGAGTTTAGCGGAGTTAAATAAAATCATTGATGATACAGACGACGCCGTCACAATTAGCGTGGCTGATAATCAAATTTTATTCCAGACAAAAAACCTTTACTTCCTATCACGCTTACTCGATGGTAAATATCCTGAAACGAATCGGTTAATTCCAGCAGAAAGTAAAACATCAGTTAAAGTAAAGACTAAGACTTTACTACAAGCGATTGACCGTGCATCGTTACTCGCGAAAGAAAACAGAAACAATGTCGTAAAATTAGAAACAAAAGATAACTTCTTGCAGATCAGCTCAAATACACCTGAAGTTGGTCAAGTAACAGAAGAAGTCGTAACAGAAGAAATTAATGGGGAAAGCTTAAAAATTTCCTTTAGTGCGAAATATATGATTGATGCTTTACGGATTGTAGAAGAAGAATATGTGATGGTGCACTTTACTGGTGCGATGCGTCCATTTGTCCTCTATCCTGAAAACAATCACGATATTTTACAACTTATTCTCCCTGTCCGCACTTATTAACATGTGGATAAAGACAGTACGTAAAATACATTCGATGTATAACCTATCCTTTATTGGATAATAATTTTAATATCAGCAAAAAAGAAGCGTGACAATAAGATTCCACGCTTCTTTTTCATGTTTTTAAGTGTTTTTCCCCCTTTTCGGTCCGATTTAAGGTAAAATAGATAATAAGCAAAATAAAAGCGAATAGAGACGGATTTGCATCAAGCGTACTTTTTAGTAAAATAGAAAGAAGAATAAATAGTGAGCGGTTTATGGCTTAAATACGTTAAGGGAGGTAACATTTAATGGCGTCAGAAGAAATCGAAATTCGAACAGACTATATTACACTCGGTCAGTTTTTAAAATTGGCTAATGTGGTTGAATCAGGAGGTATGGTCAAACTCTTTTTAAGTGAGTCCCCCGTTTTTGTGAATGAGACACAAGATCAACGTCGCGGAAAAAAACTCTACCCAGGAGATTCAATCTCGATACCAGAGGTCGGTACATATACCGTAATAAAAAAGAACGTGTAAAATGACATGATGAAAGTTAGGAATTCGGATGTATATTGAAAATATAACACTTACCAATTATCGCAACTATCCCAGCCTTACATTGAGCTTTGACCCTAAAGTCAATGTGATTATCGGTCAGAATGCACAAGGTAAAACGAATCTCATGGAGGCTATTTATGTATTAGCGTTCACGAAATCTTATCGAACATCAAAAGATAAAGAACTTATGATGTGGGATGAATCTTATGCTAAAATAGAGGGTACGGTTTTTAAACGGAATTATCATGTTCCGATGGAAATGCAGTTCCAAGCAAAAGGTAAAAAAGCGAAACTCAATCATCTAGAACAAAAGCGTCTGAGTCATTATGTCGGTGCTTTAAACGTGGTGATGTTTGCACCTGAAGACTTAAATTTAGTCAAAGGTAGTCCACAAGTACGTCGTCGGTTTATTGATATGGAGATAGGCCAAGTTAAGCCCGTTTATATGCATCACCTTGGGCAATACCAAAAGATATTAAAACAACGCAATTATTTATTAAAAGATCTTCAACGTCGTAAGACGACTGATATAACCATGCTTGAAGTACTAACGGAGCAACTGATCACACATGCGAGTGAGATCTTACTCCGGCGCTTGTCGTTTTTGGAGATATTATTAACGTGGGCACGCCCGATTCATTCTGGCATCACTCAAGAGAAAGAGATATTAACGATTGATTATGATGCCTCGATTGATATCGATAAACAAGCGTCACTTGATGAAATCAGAGTGCAATATGAGGCAACCTTTAAACGACATAGACAACAAGAGATTGACCGAGGGACGACACTCTACGGTCCACATCGTGATGACCTCATTTTCTATGTGAACGACCGTAACGTACAAACTTACGGTTCACAAGGCCAGCAACGAACGACGGCCTTGTCTTTAAAGTTAGCAGAAATAGAGTTGATTAAAAATGAAGTCGGCGAGTATCCCGTCTTACTACTGGATGATGTGTTAAGTGAGCTCGACCGATACAGACAGAGTCATTTGCTTAATACGATTAAAGATAAAGTTCAAACCTTTGTGACGACAACCAGTGTAAACGATATTGAACATGAAACAGTGCAGTCAGCAACCATCTTCCACGTGGAGAATGGAGATATTGTGCGTGAAGAAAGAGGGGATGAGTAATGTTTATGCATATTGGGAATGATCAAGTCATTCAAACGAGTGATATTATCGTGATGATTAATCAACAAGATATTGAAGTCTCCTCGATTAACGAAGAGATGATTGATTATGCTGAACAAGAAGATGATGAACTCGACTATGATGAAGATGTCGTGAAGACAATTATCTTTACCAATGATGGAGTCTATTATAGTCCGCTCGCCATTCCAACACTCAAGAAGCGGACCAGCATTAAAGCGATTCTCTCGCAACAAGAATCGTACTAATCCTTGAAATACACACGACGTGTCAACGTCAGATAAGTGCTATGAAATTAAAGAAATGTAGGTGAACGTAGTGGCAATGGAAGAAAATTTCGAACAAGCTTATGATGAAAGTCAGATACAGGTTTTAGAAGGTCTTGAAGCGGTAAGAAAACGTCCAGGTATGTATATCGGTTCAACCGGTGAAAAAGGCTTACATCACCTCGTATGGGAAATTGTCGACAACAGTATCGATGAGGCCCTCGCGGGACACTGTGATCATATTCAAGTCATTATTGAAAAGGATAATAGTATTACCGTCATTGATAACGGTCGTGGTATTCCAGTTGGGATTCACGAAAAATCTAATCGTCCAGCGGTAGAAGTCATTATGACGGTCCTTCATGCTGGGGGTAAATTTGGTGGCGGCGGTTATAAAGTGTCTGGTGGCCTACATGGTGTTGGGGCATCGGTTGTTAACGCCTTATCAACGTCACTTGAAGTATTCGTCCACCGTGATGGTAAGATTTATTACCTTGACTTTAGTCGTGGGAAATTAACGACTGAACTTGAAGTGATTGGTGAAACCGAGATCACCGGGACAAAGATTCACTTTATGCCCGATAAAGAAGTATTTGAAGAAACAACGATTTATAGCTATGAAACGCTACAAACACGTCTCCGGGAATTAGCCTTCTTAAATAAAGGACTTAAGATCTCCATCGAAGATAAACGTGTCGAAGGCGATACGTCTGTCTATGAAGAATTTTACTATGAAGGTGGGATTAAATCCTACGTTGAATATTTAAATGGTTCAAAAGAAGTGTTACACGAACCATTCTATGCAGAAAAAGAAGAACAAGGTATTGCGGTTGAAGTCGCGATTCAGTATAACGATGGCTTCGCCAGTAATATCTATTCCTTCGCCAACAACATCCACACATATGAAGGCGGGATGCATGAGTCAGGCTTTAAAACCGGTTTGACACGGGTCATCAATGATTATGCCCGGAAAAATAATATGTTTAAAGATAGTGACCCGAACTTAACGGGGGATGATGTGCGTGAAGGGTTAACGGCGATTGTATCGATTAAGCACCCTGATCCACAATTTGAAGGCCAAACAAAAACGAAATTAGGTAACAGTGAAGTGAGAACCATCACGGACGCAACTTTTAGTGACTTATTCTCAAGCTTCTTATTTGAAAATCCTAATACAGCTAGAATCATTGTTGATAAAGGACTGATGGCTTCTCGTGCCCGGATGGCTGCGAAAAAAGCCCGAGAACTAACCCGTCGTAAAGGCGCGTTAGAAATCTCTAACTTACCTGGTAAGTTAGCGGACTGTTCAAGTCGTGATGCGTCTAAAAGTGAACTGTACATCGTAGAGGGTGACTCTGCCGGTGGTTCAGCTAAACAAGGGCGTGATCGTCACTTCCAAGCGATTTTACCGCTTCGCGGGAAGATTCTAAACGTTGAAAAAGCACGTCTTGACCGGATTCTATCAAACAATGAAATTCGTTCAATGGTGACAGCTATGGGGACAGGTATTGGTGAAGACTTTGATATTTCAAAAGCTCGGTACCATAAAGTGGTCATTATGACCGATGCCGATGTCGATGGGGCTCATATTAGAACGTTATTACTGACGTTCTTCTACCGCTACATGCGTCCACTGATTGACTATGGCTATATTTATATCGCTCAGCCACCATTATATAAAATACAACAAGGAAAAGCGGTCTACTATGCGTATAACGAAAAAGAACTTGACCGCATTTTAGCAGAAATCCCTAAAGCGCCACGTCCAGGTTTACAACGCTACAAAGGTCTTGGTGAAATGAATGCAACACAACTGTGGGAGACAACGATGGACCTGATAATCGTACGTTACTTCAAGTCAATCTTGATGATGCGATCGAGGCAGATCAAATCTTTGATATGTTGATGGGTGATAAAGTCGAACCGCGTCGTAACTTTATTCAAGAAAATGCGGTCTACGTGAAAAACCTAGACGTATAAGACTTGTTTTAAAAAGTTTGACGAAAAAAAGCAATAAAAATGTGTCCTCAGTTGGATAGGAGGTAATTAAATGGTGGATCAAAAGCGTCCCCAGGTTCAAGAAATAAATATTGGTAAAGAAATGCGTACGTCATTTTTAGACTACGCGATGAGTGTCATTGTCTCACGTGCCTTACCCGATGTACGTGATGGATTAAAACCGGTACACCGCCGTATTCTCTATGCGATGAATGATTTAGGTATGCACGCAGATAAAGCCTATAAAAAATCCGCGCGTATTGTCGGTGATGTCATCGGTAAGTATCACCCACACGGTGATTCAGCTGTATACGAAGCCATGGTCAGAATGGCGCAAGATTTTAGCTACCGTTACCCACTTGTAGATGGTCATGGTAACTTCGGTTCTGTCGATGGTGACCCAGCGGCAGCGATGCGTTATACCGAAGCAAAGATGTCAAAAATCTCAATGGAATTACTGCGAGATATTAATAAAAATACGATTGATTATGCCGATAACTATGACGGTTCAGAACGTGAACCAGTTGTGTTACCGTCACGTTTTCCAAACTTACTTGTCAATGGTGCCTCTGGTATTGCGGTCGGGATGGCAACAAATATTCCTCCGCACCAGTTAGGTGAAACGATTGATGCGATTTTAGCGGTCAGCGATAATCCAGATATTTCGATTGAAGAGTTGATGGAAGATTACATTCACGGACCAGATTTTCCTACCGGTGCGACGATTCTCGGTCGCTCGGGTATTCGTAAAGCGTACGAAACAGGAAAAGGCTCGATTACGATTCGCGCTAAAGCTGAAATTGAGGAACAAGCAAATGGCAAGTCACGAATACTCGTGTCAGAGCTTCCTTATCAAGTGAATAAAGCGAAACTCGTTGAGAAAATTGCTGAACTGGCACGTGATAAAAAAATTGAAGGAATCACCGATTTACGTGATGAGTCTGACCGTAACGGTATGCGGGTTGTGATTGAACTTCGTCGCGATGCGAACCCAAACGTGTTGCTCAATAATTTATATAAACAAACATCCTTACAGACGTCGTTTGGTATCAATATGTTGGCACTCGTAGACGGACAACCAAAAGTGCTGACACTAAAACAAGCGCTTGAATATTATTTAGAGCACCAAAAAGTTATTATTCGTCGCCGGACAGAATATGAATTAGAAAAAGCAGAAGCAAGAGCGCACATCTTAGAAGGGTTACGGATTGCACTTGACCACATTGATGAAATTATTGCGCTGATTCGTGGGTCGAAAACAGCAGACGAGGCACGTACTAACCTCATTGAAAAATTCAGTCTGTCTGAAAAACAAGCGCAAGCGATTCTTGATATGCGTCTCCAGCGTTTAACTGGATTAGAGCGTGACAAGATTGAAGGCGAATACGAAGAACTTCAAACATTGATTAAAGAACTGAAAGCTATTTTAAGCGATGAATCAAAATTGATGGAGATTATCCGTGAAGAGCTACTTGAAATTAAAGCTAAATATAACGATACACGTATGACAGAGATTGCTTCTGGCGGATTTGACTTCTTTGAAGATGAAGATTTAATCCCTGAGGAAGACGTCGTAATTACCTTGACACATAAAGGTTATATTAAACGCCTGCCTGCTTCAACTTACCGGACTCAGCGTCGTGGTGGTCGCGGGGTACAAGGGATGGAGACAAGCGAAGATGACTTTGTTGAACACTTAATTTCAACCTCGACGCATGATACGATTCTCTTCTTCAGTAATAAAGGGAAAGTCTATCGTCTGAAAGGGTATGAAATTCCTGAGTTCGGTCGGACGGCTAAAGGGTTACCAATCATTAACCTATTAGAAATTGAAACAGGTGAGTGGATCAATGCGGTGATTTCAGTCAAAGCATTCGCAGATGACCATTACTTATTCTTTACGACAAAACAAGGGATTTCAAAACGTACTGAGTTATCGCAATTTGCGAATATTCGACGCAGTGGACTGATTGCTTTAAACTTACGTGAGGAAGACGAGCTTATTTCTGTTCGCTTAACCGATGGTGAAAAGAATATTGTGATTGCGACACGTAACGGGTCATTGATTCACTTTAAAGAAGATGCGGTTCGTTCGATGGGACGTACGGCAGCTGGCGTAAAAGGTATTAGCTTACGCAAAGGGGATTATGTCGTTTCAATGGAGATTTTAGACGAAGACCAATACGTCTTAAACGTCACGGAAAATGGTTACGGTAAACAAACACCACAATCAGAATACCGCATGATTAACCGTGGGGGTAAAGGTGTGTCTACTTGTAATATTACGGATAAAACAGGTAATGTCGTCGCTGTGAAAGCTGTTCGTGGCGATGAAGACTTAATGATCATTACTGAAAGTGGTATTTTAATCCGGATGCCGGTTGAGTCTATTTCACAAACGGGACGTAACACCCAAGGGGTCAAACTGATTCGTTTAGGTGATGATGAGACCGTTGCGACCGTTGCGGTTGTAGAAAAAACAGAAGAAGATGAAGCTTTAGAAGAAATGACTGGTGTTCAAAATGACCCAACAGATCCTGAAGTAACAGATTCTGAAGACACTTCAACAGATGAATCAACTGAACAAGCATCAGATGACGAACAATAATCTAACAATCAATCAATGATGAATAAGCGAAAGACTAAGGTCTTTCGCTTATTCTATACAAAAGGGGTGACGATATGCGTGTCCATCCAAAACAATTGGTGACAAACTGTGTGATTACTGAGGACATCTATAGTAAAGGCCTGCAGCCTATTATTCCAAAAAATACAGTGGTAACTCCGCTGATTCAAGAAGTACTAGACCGGTTTATGATTCAAGAAGTTGACGTAGATGACTATTTAGAAGACGGCATGACGTACTTTCCCCTACCGTTTGAAGCGGAGGAAGATACACATGAAAAGGTATTATCTACGCCATTTATGGAACATTATCATACCGTTGTTGAACAATACGAAAATCTGTATCAACTTTGGCAAAGTGGTGTACCCTTAGATATCCATAAAGTTAGAGAAACGATTATACCACTAGCCAAGCGTATTGATGAACATAAACGCGACGTCTTACTGTTATTTAAAGAAGTGACAAAAGATCGCTACTTAGCGCATCATAGTGTGGCAATGGCTCTGATTGCGTCTCTGCTTGCGAAACAGTCAGGTCATGATACGGACTGGATTCAAGTCTGTTTGGCTGGATTTTTAGCAGATAGTGGGATGTCCAAGATTAGCCAACGTCTTTTAAGGAAACCACAACCACTTGTTCCACCGGAATATGATCAAATAAAAAAACACCCGATCTATTCTTATCGCTTTGTGGAAAAGTGTGCCTCGTTATCAAGACAAGCTAAACTTGGGATTATTCAGCACCATGAAAAGCTTGATGGTTCTGGTTATCCAATGGGCGTGAAGCGTGCTAAAATTCATTCGTACGCGAAAATGATTGGAATCAGTGATAGTTACCATGCGATGATGTCTGAACGATATTATCAAAAAGAGAAACCGTTATTTGACACAATCATTGAGATGCGTCAACGGATCAATCATCAATTTGATGATCAATACTTATACCAATTCTTTTATCTGTTGGAAGAAACATTAAAAAATCAACAAGTGACCCTATCAACAGGTGAAAAAGCAGAGATTATTGAATTACACTTAAATAAGGATCCAGAAGCTATTGTGAGGGTGTATGGTACCAACAATATTTATACCCTTACACAGGATGCCTCACCAACAATAACCGCCTTTATTTAATTATAAGCACATAACGCTCATCACTGTCAGTCATCATAGACGACTAGTGGTGAGCGTTTTTATGAGAAAAGTAAAAATGGCCTGTATGAAAAATTGAATGACCCTATTTTTAAAGGTTG